>CALIUG010000143.1 GCA_938048755.1 uncultured Alphaproteobacteria bacterium | reverse complement strand
GGCTTCGTGTTCGTCAATCTAGACGAGAACGCACCGCCGCTGGCCGGCGATCTGGCCGACCTGAAGGCGCGGGCAGCGCCGTTCCGGATAGGCGATCTCAAGGTTGTTGCGTCCGAGGATCTGGAGATCGCGTGCAACTGGAAGATTCTCGTGGAGAACTTCTGCGAGAGTTATCATGTCTTCTGTGTCCACAGGGACACGCTGGAAGACACCACGCCGACGGCCTCCATCGAGGTTCTTCCAGGTGGTCCTGGCTTCAACGACCACACCATGCAGGCCAACGCGCCACATGTCGTGGAAACAGCCCGCAAGATGGGCCTGCCGGCCAACGACACCACGGCGGACCATCTGATCTGTATCTATCCGGCCATGGCGCTGGCCATGGGTCCGGGAACAGCGCTTTGGCTTTCGGTCATGCCAAAGACCGCCGACAGCCTCTCGGTGCGGGTGACCCTGGCTCTGATGCCCGATGAAGACGGTGAGCTAGGCGAGGACACCGCGGCGGGGGCCTGGTCCCACTGCAAGGTTTTTCTGAATGAGGACATCGTGGTGATCGAAGGAATCCAGAAGGGCATGCGCGCCGGTACAGGCAACCGCGCGCCCCTGCATCCCTGGGAAGCGACGAACTGGCAGTTCTCACAGGACCTGATGCGCCGGCTCGGGATCACCGCCGGCTGATCGGAAACATCGCGGCGCGTTAGTTCGTGAACGCCACGTGCAGGTGATCGTCATGCCGTGCAGCACGACAGCCCTGGAACCGGATGAGATCGCTGTCGAGCCCCAAACTGTTTTCGAGATGGGGCTCCAGCAGAACCTTTTCGACCCCGTGATGACGTCCTGGGCCGACAAGCCATTGCAGCATCGCGCGCGTCCGCTCTTGATCAAGTTCGGCTTCAGGCCAAAGAGTTTGCAGCCATGTCATGTCCCAGCGAAGCGTCATGAATGGGCTCTGCTGACAAGGTTCCTGGCTCCCAGCTGGAGGTTGTTCGAATCCCCAATAGCCGATGGGAGAAGGCGCCAACCCGGCCTGATATCCAAGATCGCCCCGCATGTAGAAGAACGCCAGGTCGACCTTGCGCCCGTCTCCATGACTGAGATGCGGCAAAAGTGGCATACCTGCGTCGAAAGGAAATGCTGCATCCAAGTATCGCACGTTGGTGCCGGGATGGGTGGCCTGCAGGTCTCTTGCGAGTGCATAAAGCGCCGATGCCGTTGCCTGCGCGACGTAGTTGCGGTTGAGCAAGCAGGTCAGTGGCGTCAGGGCTGCCAAGCCAGCATCAGAGGTATCGAAGCAGGGCAATGCAACGCGCCCCGCAACGCGTGCCAGCTTTGGTGCGATAACTACGCTCGTGACGAGATAGAGGAGAACGAAGAGACATACAGCGGTTGCCTTGCGGCGCCTGATCCGCCCGGCCCCTACGCGCACCAGCAATACACTCGCAAGCAAGACGATCCCACCTATCTCCGAGAGGATCGTGAGTGCGGTGACGGCAAGAAGAAGCAAGACCCATCTTGACGCTGTTCCAGCCTTCGATCGCAAACTGAATTTCTCCGGTTTCGCTGTGGGCGGCAGACGATGACGGACGGATAGATTAGCTGTGAAATCATGTCCTACGTTGGACAACGCTCTACCTTCGTGCTGTTGGAATGATGGTTCTTTCAGTTCTGTGTCGTAAGCTCCGCATCAACATCACGGAGAAAGCCATGAGACGCACCGCATCCTGCACCTGCGGTCAATGCAACATCACGATGGAGGGCGACCCGGCGTTTGTCGTCGCCTGCAACTGTCAGGGCTGCCAGACCCGTACGGGAAGCGTTTTCGGAGTAGGGGCCTACTTCAAGGCGGCCCAGGAGCAGGCCGTTGCGGGGCCGTTCAAGTCCTTCGAGCGTGCCACCGACAACGGCAAGACCTTCACGACTTACTTCTGCACCAATTGCGGAACGTCCGTTTACTTTCATGCTGGCTCCCTGCCGGGTTTGGTCGGTGTTGCAGCAGGTTGCTTCACCGACCCGTCCTTCCCGTCACCGCGCAACGCGCTTTGGGTCGAGCACAAGTATGATTGGGTGGAGTTCCCAGAGGCATGGACACAACACCAGGCACAGCCATGACAGCTTCGAAGGCCGTTCTTTCCATCCCCGCGGAGTCGGTCAAGGCGCGCGAGCGCATGCAGGGTGTGGTTCTCGAGACACCATGCCTTCGCTCAAGGGCGCAACCGGCAGCAGAGTCCGGCCTGATGCTGAAGTGCGAGAACTTCCAGCACACCGGTTCGTTCAAGCTGCGCGGGGCCATGTCTAAGCTCTCCACGCTATCGACCGACGTGCCGGTGATCACAGCGTCCTCGGGCAACCATGGCATCGCCTGCTGTCATGCCGCCATGACGACGGGCCACGAACTTACCGTTGTGCTGCCTGAAAACGTGACAAAGGCCAAACTCGCCCTGATCGAAGGCTACGGTGCGCGCACTATCCTCCACAGCCGCGACGCAAGCCTGTGCGAGTTTCATGCGAAATCCCTGGCGGCGGATGGCAGCTACTTCTATGTCTCGCCTTACAACGACCCAACGGTCATGGCGGGGCAGGGCACCATTGGTCTGGAGCTGCTGGAGCAGCTTCCCCGGATCGACAACGTCTTCATATCGATGGGCGGCGGCGGACTGATCTCAGGCATCGGTTCGGTTCTGAAGACCCATTCTCCGCAGACACAAATTGTCGGCGTGAGTGCGACCAACTCCGCAGCGCTTGCAGCCTGCATGGAGGCCGGCCGTATTGTCGAGACCGAACACTTCGACACGCTGGCCGACGGTGTGGCTGGCGGTGTGGACGAAAACTCGGCCACGTTACCGATTTCCATCGAGGTGATCGATCGGGTGATCCATTGCTCGGAAGACGAGATCGGAGCAGCCCTCTATCGTTTGGCCTGGACGGACAAGATGGTCGTGGAGGGCGCGGCGGCGCTAGCCTATGCGGCGTATCTGTCCGACGAGGCGTCGTTTGCCGGACAGACCAATGTCGTCCTGTTGTGCGGCGCAAACTTTGACCACGCCAAGATCGCGCCGATCCTGACTAGAGCGCGAGTTTGAAACCTTCGTGACTCGCTTCAAAGCCGAGTGATTTGTAGAAGCGAATAGCATTCGCCCGAGACTTGTGCGTGTTGAGTTGCACGAGGCCGCAACCGCGTTCACGAAATCGATTGATGGCCCACGCCAGGTATTGATGCCCAAGTCCCTTGCCGCGCTGTTCCGAAGCAATGCGCACACTCTCGATCTGCCCACGCCATCCGCCGTGAAACGAAAGGCCCGGCAGGAGGCTCAATTGCATGCAACCAACGACCGCACCATCCAATTCGGCGACGGTCTGCATCTGATCAGGGCTGGCTTCAATTGCGCGAAAGGCGCTGACACAACGATCATCGATGCCGGACGTCATGTGCTCGCGTCCCTTTCCCAGGGCATCATCCGCCAGTAGCACGATGATACGAGGCAAATCATCGAGCGTTGCCTCCCGGCAAACGAGATCGTTCATTTCTCAGGGGACCCTGCGCCCGTTCGCTCCACGATCAGGCCGTAATGTTCCGGACGGCGGTGATAAGCGAAGTTGAAGATGTCGCGCTTGTATTCGGCACTGCGGCCGAGATCGCATTTGTGCACGATGAGTTCGTCTTCGATGGTGTTGCACATGGCAACAACCTCGCCCGAGGGCGCAACAATCATGCTCTGGCCGATCATGTTGAAGCCTTCCTCGCAGCCGGCCTTGGCGACACCGACCGCCCAGGTGGCGTTCTGATAGCAGCCAGCTTGAAAGCTGAGCTGATTGTGGAACAGGGTCAGGGCATCGAGGTCATAGGGGTCGCCCAGGCCGACCGGTGTGTTGTAACCGCAGAACACCATTTCGACGCCCTGAAGGCCCATGACACGCCAGGTTTCAGGCCAGCGGCGGTCGTTGCAGATGGCCATGCCGCAGGTCGCGCCAAAGGCCTGATAGACCGGAAAGCCAAGATCGCCGACCTCGAAGTACTTCTTTTCCAAATGCTGGCCCGGGCGGTCGAGAACCTCGTTGTGGCCGGGGATATGGATCTTGCGGAACTTGCCGACAATCCCGCCCGCCTTGTCGACGATGATCGCTGTGTTGAAGCGGTGTTTGACGCCGTCCTGCCAGGCCAGTTCCGCATACCCCAGGTGAAAGCCGATGCCGAGACGTTTTGCTTCTTCGAACAGAGGCTGGGTTGCGGCATTGGGCATTTCTGCCTCGAACCAGCTGTCGATCTCTTCTTCGTCCTCAATCGCCCAGCGCGGAAAGAATGTGGTGAGCGCGAGTTCGGGGTAAACGATGACGTCCACGCCCCAATCGGCAGCTTCCCGCATCAGTTCGATCAGCCGCCTGACGACGGCCTCCCGGCTTTTGCTTCGGCCAATGGGACCGAGTTGAGCGGCAGCAACCTTCACGGATCGGGACATGACATTTCTCCTGGCGACGGGAGGGCAAGCTTGGCACACAGAACCGCGTCACGGAACGCCAACGTACCGCTTTGAACGAGGCGCTTGGCCCGTGCCATACTCGCGAGATCGAAAGGACACCCTTCATGGCCGAGCGCATTCTGGTGATCAATCCCAACAGCAACACGGCAGTGACGGCTGCGATGGATCACATCGTTGAACCACTAAGATTTGACGGCGGTCCCCGGATTGACTGCACGACGCTGGAAGAGGGACCCCTGGGGATCGAAACCCAACGGCATACGGACGGGGTTGTGACACCGTTGTGCGATCTGATTCATCGGGAAGACAATGCGACCTCGGCCTTCATCATCGCCTGTTTTGGTGACCCGGGTCTGGCCTCAGCAACCGAGATCACCGAGCGGCCCGTGCTCGGGATCTGCCAGGCCGGCGTGACCACGGCGCTCAACTACGGTGAGCGGTATGGAATCCTGACCAACATCGACAGCGATGTGAACTTCGGACTGCGTTACTTGCGCATGGCAGGCATCGATGCGCGCCTGGCCGGGATTGAGCCGATCGGCATTCCCGTCACCGGGCTGGGCGAGGTGGAAGTTTCGCGCAA
>CALIUG010000142.1 GCA_938048755.1 uncultured Alphaproteobacteria bacterium | reverse complement strand
AATCCATCACCTCGGCGCCACCCGAAAGGGCCAAAACCTTCGTGATCGCTGCCGTCAGCGTCGTCTTGCCGTGGTCAACATGGCCAATCGTGCCAATGTTCGCATGCGGCTTGTTACGCTCAAATTTTTGCTTCGACATCTTCTTCTGCCCGTCAGTCGTTCTTTGATAAAGGGGTTCGTTGCGTGCTTAGCCCATACTCGCCTTGAGCTCTTCCGAGATCATCTGCGGCACGGGTTCGTAGCATTCGAAATGCATGGAGTAGGTCGCGCGTCCCTGGCTCATGGAGCGCAGATCGTTGACATATCCGAACATGGCGCCCAAGGGAACCTTTGCGCGCACAACTTGCGCATTTCCTCGCGGCTCCATGCCAAGAATCTGGCCGCGGCGGCTGTTCAGATCGCCAATGACATCGCCCATATGCTCGTCCGGCGTGACAACCTCGACCTTCATGATCGGCTCGAGAAGCTGAGGACCAGCCTTGGCAATACCTTCACGGAACGCAGCGCGCGCTGCGATATCGAAGGCCATCGCGCTTGAGTCGACGTCATGATAGGCGCCGTCATGCAGGGTTGCCTTGATGTCGATCACCGGGAAGCCGGCAATGACGCCGGTCTCGGTGGCGCGACGCAGGCCCTGCTCGACCGCAGGAATGTATTCGCGCGGCACGTTACCACCGGTGACCGTGTTCTCGAACACGAACCCTTCACCAGGCTCGGACGGCTCGAAGATGATCTTCACGCGCGCAAACTGGCCGGAACCACCGGTCTGCTTCTTGTGGGTGTAATCGAGATCGTACGGCTTGGTGATCGTCTCGCGATACGCCACCTGCGGCTGACCAACGCTGGCCTCCACATTGAACTCACGCTTCATGCGATCAACGATGATCTCCAGATGAAGCTCACCCATGCCCTTGATGATCGTCTGACCAGATTCATGATCGGTTGCCACACGGAACGAGGGATCCTCTTCGGCCAGACGGCCCAAGGCGACGCCCATCTTGTCGTGGTCGGCTTTGGTCTTGGGCTCCACGGCAACCTCGATCACGGGATCGGGGAACTCCATGCGCTCCAGAATGATGGGGCTAGCGGGGTCACACACCGTATCGCCGGTGGTGGTCGCCTTCAGACCGCACAGAGCGACGATGTCGCCTGCATAGGCCTCCTGAACGTCTTCGCGGCTGTTGGCATGCATAAGAAGCATACGACCAACGCGCTGGCGCGAATCCTTCACGGTGTTGAGAACCGGCTCACCAGCCTTCAGCACACCGGAATAGACGCGCACGAAGGTCAGCGTACCGACATACTTGTCAGCCATCACCTTGAAGGCGAGCGCAGCAAACGGCTCCTTGTCGGAACTCGGACGCGCCTCGTCCTCTTCGGTCTTGACGTTGATGCCATGAATGGCGGGCACTTCCGTCGGCGAAGGCAGGTAATCGACAACGGCATCCAGCAGCGGCTGGACGCCCTTGTTCTTGAACGCGGTGCCCAGAAGCACGGGAACGAATTTGTGGATCAGCGTACCGCGGCGCAGACACTCGCGCATGGTCGCTTCGTCAGGCTCGGTGCCTTCCAGATACGCTTCCATGGCATCGTCATCGAGCTCAACGATGGTCTCGACCAGCTTGAGGCGATACTCGGCAGCCTGATCCTGCAGATCAGCAGGAATGTCGACCTCGTCGAACTCCGCACCCAGGCTGTCATCACGCCAGATGATTGCTTTCATCTTGACGAGATCAACGACACCCTCGAATTCCGACTCGACCCCGATCGGCAGCTGGGTCACAGCGGTCACGACACCAAAGCGGTCTTCGATCATGTCGACGCAACGGAAGAAGTCCGCACCGATGCGGTCCATCTTGTTGACGAAGCAGATCCGCGGAACCTTGTACTTGTCGGCCTGACGCCAGACCGTCTCGGACTGAGGCTCGACGCCGGACACAGCATCGAACACCGCGACGGCACCATCAAGCACGCGCAGGCTGCGCTCGACCTCAATCGTGAAGTCCACGTGGCCAGGCGTATCAATGATGTTGACGCGATGATCACGCCAGTAAGCGGTCGTCGCAGCCGACGTGATCGTGATGCCGCGCTCCTGCTCCTGCTCCATCCAGTCCATGGTGGCTGTGCCTTCATGGACCTCGCCGATCTTATGGGACCGGCCGGTGTAGTAGAGGATGCGTTCAGTGGTCGTCGTTTTACCGGCATCAATGTGGGCCATGATGCCGATATTGCGATAACGCTCGATAGGTTGGGTACGTGCCATGATTCGCTCGTCCTTGGGGCCACGCGGGACCCCGGGTTACCAGCGTGAAGTTACCAGCGGTAGTGGGAGAACGCCTTGTTCGCGTCTGCCATCCGATGGGTATCTTCACGCTTCTTGACTGCAGAACCACGTTGGTTTGCAGCATCCAGAAGTTCGCCTGAAAGTCGATCCACCATGGTCGTCTCCGACCGCGCACGCGCGGCGTTGATCAACCAACGAATGGCCAGCGCTTGCTGGCGGTCCGACCGGACTTCCACGGGGACCTGATAGGTTGCGCCACCAACTCGGCGGGAGCGCACTTCGACCGACGGGCGCACATTGCCCAAGGCCTGATGAAACATGCCAACCGGCTCCTGGCCGGTCTTGTCACGAATGCGATCCAGCGCACCGTAAACGATACCTTCGGCGACGGCCTTCTTGCCGTCGAACATGAGGCTGTTGATGAACTTCGTCAGCACCATGTCGCCATGAAGGGCATCGGGAAGAACTTCGCGCTTTTCTGCTGCACGCCTGCGTGACATTGCCTGATCTCCCTACTTCGGCCGCTTGGCGCCGTACTTGGAACGGCCCTGGCGACGGCTCGAGACACCCTGTGTATCAAGCGTGCCGCGCACGATGTGGTAACGCACGCCCGGCAGATCCTTCACACGACCACCGCGGATCATCGCAACCGAATGCTCCTGCAGGTTATGGCCTTCACCGCCGATATAGCTCGTGACCTCGAAACCGTTGGTCAGACGCACACGGGCGACCTTACGAAGCGCCGAGTTCGGCTTCTTCGGGGTCGTCGTGTAGACACGCGTGCAAACGCCACGCTTCTGAGGGCAAGCCTCGAGTGCGGGCACTTTGTTACGCGGGCGGCGCGGTTTGCGCGGCTTGCGGATCAGCTGGTTAACAGTTGGCATGCACCAAACCTCATCAGACAGAAAAACAGGCGAAAACGGCCCGACCGATGGCCTCCCGGGCGGGAACTTGGCCCATGGTCGTGCGTCTCGTGGCTGTATCGTTCATTCACCTGACCGGGCAAGTCACGAATCGCCCCGGTTCAAGAGCGGCGGACTATAGTCAGACCACCCTTCCGGGTCAACACCGGTTCACGCAAAAATCGGCAGAATTCCGCGCGACCCCGGCAATTGATGATTTACCGGGGTCGCGTGGTCATTTTCAGGCGCTTTGAACCTCTTCCTGACTTGCGTTGGGAAGCATTTCGATGGGCGTTTCCTCGCTGTCGTCGCCAATCTGGGTCGGTTCGTCCAGACCTTCGATCTTGCGCAGGCGGTGAACCACCCTGCCCGTTCCGGCAGGCACCAGACGGCCAACGATGACGTTTTCCTTCAGGCCCATCAGATCGTCCATCTTGCCTGCCACAGAGGCCTCGGTCAGGACACGCGTGGTCTCCTGGAACGATGCGGCAGAGATGAAGGACTGGGTCTGCAGGCTCGCCTTCGTGATGCCCTGAAGCACCGGATGCGATTCAGCAGGCTTGCGGCCTTCTTCAATGGCCCGTTCGTTGACCAGGTCATACTCGCGACGATCAACCTGCTCACCGACCAGGAAGGTCGTTTCGCCCGGCTTCTCGATCTCGACCTTCTGCAGCATCTGGCGGCAGATGACCTCGATGTGCTTGTCGTTGATACGCACACCCTGCAGGCGATAGACGCTCTGGATCTCATCGATCAGGTAGTTCGCGAGAGCCTCGACACCCATGACACGCAGAATATCGTGGGGCACGGGGCTGCCGTCGATCAGGGGATCGCCACGACGGATGAAGTCACCGTCGTTCACCGCAATATGCTTGCCCTTGGGCAGCAGATACTCCTGCGGGTCGCCATCCCCTTCGGGTTTGACGATGACGCGGCGCTTGTTCTTGTAGTCCTTGCCGAACTCCACGAAACCATCGCGCTCGGCGATG
>CALIUG010000141.1 GCA_938048755.1 uncultured Alphaproteobacteria bacterium | reverse complement strand
CCGGTCAGGCCCGGAAGCCAAGTGAGCGGAGCGAACGCCGGCGCTTGAGGGAACAAACAATATCTACAAAAACAGCCGCTCGCCTTCCATGCCTTCATAGAGGCCTGCGACCTGTTCGGCGTAGCCGTTGTAGAGCTCGGTGGGAATGCGGTCGCTCGTGCCCAGCACACGTTCGGTCGCCTGGCTCCAGCGGGGATGATCGACCTCCGGGTTCACATTGGCCCAGAAGCCGTATTCGGACGGCACAAGTTCTTCCCAGAACGTCATCGGCCTCTCATCGGTGAGCGTGACCCGCACGATCGACTTGATCGACTTGAAACCGTACTTCCAGGGCAGATGCAGGCGCAGCGGTGCGCCGAACTGATTGGCCATGGGCTTGCCGTAGGTGCCGGTGACGATGAAGCCCAGATCGTTCTCGGCCTCGGCCACCGTCACGCCTTCGGTATAGGGCCAAGGATACCAGAACTGGCTTTGGCCCGGCGCCATGTCGGGATCCTCGAAGGTCTGGAACACAACATATTTGGCCGAACCCAGGGGGCGGGCGAAGTCGACCAGAGCGCTCAGCGGGAAGCCGGTCCAGGGGATCACCATGGACCAGGCCTCGACGCAACGATGACGATAGACCCGCTCCTCCAGCTGCATCGAGCGGATGAGCGTATCGATGTCGACCGTCTTTTCCTCCTCGACCATGCCATCGAACGTCACGGCCCAGGGGCGGCGCTGGAGATCTTCGGCGCGCTGCCAGATCTGCTTGTGGCTGCCGAATTCATAGAAGTTGTTGTAGGTGGCGTTGTCCACCTCAGCCGTGATCGGCCGGCCGGCATCGGAATAGGCCGCGTTCATCTGTGCGGGATAGAGGTCCGCCGTCGGGTCGGCAGCGGCCTGTCCATTGACCTGCTCGATCACCGCATCATCGGCCGATGCCGATGAAAACGGAGCCGCCGCACCGGCGGCGATGATCGACCCGGCGGCAATGCCCTTGGCCAGTTCACGGCGGTTCAGATAGACCGACTCCGGCGTTGCCAGACGTTCGGGCAGCTCCCACGCGCGTGGTGCCTTGATCAACATGACGTACTCCCGTCCAAATTTGTTCTAACGCAGTCCCTTACAGCCAAGATGGCGAATGGGCACGAGATCACAAATCAAACAGGCGTGAGGATTGCGTCAGGTCAACGCCCCGCAGGCCCTCTGGATGCGCGTGCAGGCTTCTTCCAGTGCCGACGTGGCGGTGGCGTAGGAAACCCGGAAGAACGGCGACATGCCAAAGGCAGCACCCTGGACGACAGCCACCCCTTCGGTTTCCAGAAGGTAGGTGATGAAGTCCTCGTCGGATTCCAGCTTCTTGCCGTCCGGCGTGGTCTTGCCCAGCGTGCCCTCGCAGGAGGGATAGACGTAAAACGCCCCCTCCGGCGTGTGGCAGGAGAGACCGTTGGCCTGGTTCAACATGCCGACGACAAGATCGCGGCGCTCCTGGAAGACCTTGTTGTGTTCGGCAATGAAGTCCTGGGGGCCGTTCAACGCAGCCACGGCAGCATACTGGCTGACCGAGCTGGTATGGGTGCTGGACTGTGACTGCACCTTGTTCATGGCCTTGATCAGAAGATCCGGTCCTGCCGCATAACCGACACGCCAGCCGGTCATGCAGTAGGTCTTGGAGACACCGTTGGTCGTGAGCGTGCGCTCCCACAGCGACGGTTCGACCTGCGCAGGCGTGCAGAACTCGAAGCCGTCATAAACGATGTGCTCGTACATATCGTCGGGCATGATCCAGACATGGGGATGGCGCACGAGCACATCGGCCAGCGCACGCATGTCTTCCCAGGAATAGGCCGCACCAGTGGGATTGGACGGTGAGTTCAGCATCAGCCACTTGGTGCGGGGCGTGATCGCGGCTTCCAGATCTTCGGGTTTGAGCTTGAAGCCATTGTCCGCAGAGCAGGCCACCGTGACCGGCTTGCCACCACACAACAGAACGATATCGGTGTAGCTGACCCAATACGGTGCCGGGATAATGACCTCGTCACCCTCTTCCAGGGTTGCGACCATGGCGTTGTAGATCACCTGCTTGCCGCCACAGCCCACCGTGATCTGGTCGGGCGTATAGGAGAGGTCGTTGTCACGCTTGAGCTTGGCGCAGATCGCCTCACGCAGCTCGGGAACGCCGGGAACGGGCGTGTAGCGGGTCTTGCCGTCCTTCATGGCCTTGTAGGCCGCTTCGATGATGTGTTCGGGCGTGTCGAAGTCCGGCTCGCCCGCACCAAGACCGATAACATCACGCCCCTGTGCCTTGAGCTCACGGGCCTTCTGGGTGACCGCAATGGTCGGTGAAGGCTTGATGCGGTCAAGACGGCTGGCAAGGATCGACATGGGGTTGCCCTCCCGGGCTGACTTGGGTTAGCGGCCCTTCCAGACCGGTTCGCGGCCTTCGGCGAAACTTGCCGGACCTTCCTGGGCATCTTCTGAATCGAGGCAGGCGCGGTACTGGGGAATCTTGCCTGTGCGCATGTGGGCATAGGCCTCCTCCACCGACATGCCATCGGTCTCGTTCACGATGGCCTTGACCGCGCGTAGGGAAAGCGGCGCGCTCTTGGCCATGGCCTGGGCCACTTCGCGGGCCGTTGCCAGCAGTTCGGCCTGAGGCACGGCACGGCTGATGAGGCCCCAGCGCACACCTTCATCGGGCATCATGCGACGGCCGGTCATCATCATCTCGACAGCCACCGACTTGGGAATGCGGCGCTGCAGACGCACGACACCACCACCGTCAGGCAGGATCCCGAGCTGGGCTTCGGGAAGCCAGAACTGTGCATTCTCGGCAGCAATGATGATGTCGGCAGCCAGAGCCAGTTCGAACCCGCCGCCCGCGGCATAACCGTTCACGGCAGCGATGACCGGCTTGTCGAGGCTCCACAGTTCGGTCAGGCCCGCGAACCCGCCTTCGGCGACCTCGGACGAAGCATCGGTGGTTTCCTCACCCGCAGCAGCGGCCTTGAGGTCCCAACCGGCCGAGAAGAACTTTTCACCGCCGCCGGTGATGATGGCCACGGATGCGGTGGGATCATCGCGGAACGCGCAGAAGGCATCGGAAAGCGCCTTGCTGGCCTCCATACTGATCGCGTTGGCCTTGGGCCGGTCAAACAGGATTTCCCAAACTGGGCCGTCCTTGGTGATCGTCACCATGTCGCTCATGTCTCTCTCCTGTTTTGGTCATGGGTCCGGTGTGTCGGCCCCGACGACAAAGGGTTTGTTCAGGCATCAAAAGGTCGGACTGTGTCGCGCCAGACGCGCCTGCCAGATCACCAGAAGCGGTACCACGATCAGTTCCAGGATCAAACCCGCGACATGGGACCAGGAGGGTATTCGGACCGAGAAAAACCAAAGCAACCGGGATAACCCGCCCACGAAGACATGCTGAAGGGAACCGCTCATCTAACTCCCGGGGACCTCCGGATGACTGGTTTCAGGTCCGTGCTGCTGCCCCCAGGCATGCATGGAGACCAGGACAGGCTTGAGCGAGCGGCCCAGCGGTGTGAGGCGGTATTCGACACGTGGCGGGATCTCGCCGAAATCCCTGCGCACGACCAGACCATCGGCTTCCATCTGCTTGAGCTGTTGTGACAGGGTGCGGTGCGTGATGCGGCCCAGATCACGCTGAAGCTGGTTGAAGCGCCGTGTTCCCTGGAGCAGCCAATAGAGAATCATGAGCTTCCAGCGCCCCGCGATCAGGGTGAGCGTGAACTCGGTCGGACAGTGAAATTCCTGGGGTGCGTTCATGGTATCCTCAAGGACCGTACTTGCTGGATGATCGTGCGGCATTACATCTCTGGTCAGAAGCAAAAACACAACGCCCTGATGTTCCGGAACCCGAAACAACCAGGGCGCAACAAGATGTGAGGAACCACCATGAAAACCATCGCAGAGCTCATGCGCCCACAGGGCGCCCACTGGGTCGGGGACGGCTTTCCCGTGCGCTCGTTGTTCGGTTATCAGGGCGATACGGCGGCAATCAGTCCTTTCCTGTTGTTCGATTATGCCGGTCCCCACAACTTCGAGCCGACAAGCGGTCATCCCCGTGGCGTCGGCGAGCACCCCCATCGCGGCTTCGAGACCGTGACGATTGTCTATGACGGCGAAGTCAGCCATCGGGATTCCACCGGTGGCGGCGGCATCATCGGCCCCGGGGACGTGCAGTGGATGACGGCAGCGGGCGGCATCCTTCATGAGGAGTTCCACGCGCCCGGCTACAGCAAATCCGGTGGACCGTTCCGCATGGTCCAGCTCTGGGTGAACCTGCCAGCCACCGACAAGATGGGCCCGGCCGGTTATCAGGCCATTACCAGTGATGCGATCCCCGTCGTGGAGCTGGAGGGCGGCAAGGCCCGCATCATTGCCGGTGAGCTTCGTGGCGCCAGAGGACCAGCGCGGACCTTCACACCGATCAACCTGTGGGATATCCGTCTTGACGCCGATGCCGATGTCACGCTGGACCTGCCGGCCGGGCACAACAGCATGATCGCCGTGCTGTCGGGTCACGTGACAGTCGACGGCGAGGCCGCAGGCGAAGCCGAAATCATCCGCTTCACCCGGGACGGCGAAGGGGCCGCCATCCATGCCGATGGCGACTCCATGCTGCTGGTCATGACCGGCGAGCCGATTGACGAACCTGTCGTGGGCCATGGTCCGTTCGTCATGAATAGCGAGCAGGAAATCCGTCAGGCAATCACGGATTTCAACAGCGGCCAGTTCGGCCAGATGACGACCTGAAGATCACCGCGCTGCCGGCTTGCGGCGGCGCGGTATCGCCTCAGTTTTCGTAGGGCCGCAACAGCGAGCGTGAAATGATGTGGCGCTGGATTTCGCTGGTGCCGTCCCAGATGCGCTCGACCCGTGCATCGCGCCAGAAGCGCTCGATGGGCAGTTCCTTCATCAGGCCCATGCCGCCAAAGATCTGAACCGCATGGTCTGTCACACGGCCGAGCATCTCCGTGGCGTAGAGTTTCGCCATGGCGAAGTCCTGGTCCTGCGCTCGACCGCGCGCCTCGAGGTCTGCCGCGCGCAACACCAGCAGTTCAGCGGCTTCCAGTTCCGTGGCCATGTCGGCAAGCTTGAAGGAGGTGCCCTGGAACTTGCCGATGGACTGGCCGAACTGCTGACGCGTCGCCGCCCATTCCGAGGCCAGTTCCAGCACCCGGCGCGCACGCCCGATGCAGTGCGACGCCACGGTCAGCCGGGTCGTGCCAAGCCATTTGTTGGCGACGTCGAAACCCTTGTGTTCCTCGCCCAGGATATGACTCTCGTGGAGGCGGCAATCATCGAAGATCAGCTCGCAATGCTGCAGGCCGCGATGGGAGACGCTTTCGGAACCACGGCGCACCTCGAACCCGGGCGTGCCCTTGTCGACCAGAAAGCTGGTGATGAGTTTGCGGGGCCCGCGCGGTGTTTCCTGTTCGCCCGACGCGGCAAACAGGATCGCGTAATCGGCGACATCGGCATAGGTGATGAAATGTTTGGTGCCGTTGACGATGAAGTCTTCGCCATCACGCACGGCCCTGGTTTTCATGGAGCGCAGGTCCGAGCCGGCCTGCGGTTCGGTCATGGCCAGACACTCGACCCGCTCGCCCCGGATGGTGGGCAGCAGATACTGCTCGATCTGATCACCCTTGCAGGCACGCAGAATGTTGGAAGGGCGCGCCACGGCATATTGCAGGGCAAAGGATGTGCGGCCCAGTTCGATCTCCATCAGCGCCATGGTGAGGGCATCAAGGCCGCCACCGCCCAGATCCTCGGGCATGTTGGCTGCATAAATACCGTATTCGATGGCGCGACTGTGAATCTGCTCGATCAGTTCGGGGCGAACATCATCGCTGGTCTCGACCTCATCCTCATAGGGCATCAACTCCTCATCGACAAAACGGCGGACCGTTTCGACAATCAGGTTCTGTTCTTCAGAGAGTGCAAAATCCATGGGAATAGCCGTACTCAAGGGGCACAAAACGGAAGGCGAGTGTTAGAGGCACACACCTCAATCCGCAAGCACCGGCCTGATTGGTTCCGGCACGGCTGTGATCAGAATTCCTGGCGCAAGCCGATGGTCAGGAAGTTGGACGCATCCGAGACCCCGCCAAACATCCCGAACATCCCGGAGCGATGCTGCAAACGCAACATGACTGAAGTCGAGGGGTCATCCGGTGGCGCCACGGTCAACTCGAGATTGAACTGATTGAGGGTTCGCGAGCGATCGGTCGGATCATCCTGCGTCTCAAGTATCGGGAATTCGGTCGTGTAGCTGGGACCCATGCCGACGGCAAACGTCGTCAGTACGTAGTCGTTCCAGGGGAAATCATGCCAACGGGCATAAAGCGCCACGCCAAACTCGTGGTACTCCTCGCGACCGAAGTGAAATCCGTACATCACCTCGCCCTCGATGCTCAACTGATCGCGGAACCAGGCAATCTCCTGGCTCGCGGCAATGGCAACCAGGCTATCGGACGAACTTTCGTAACTATGGAAGTTCTCAAGCGTGTCGGTGAAGTTGCGCTCGGTGCCGGCACCGCCGAACACGGCAATTGCGTATGGCGTGTCGGCTGTCTCTGAAGCCCAATCCCAGGATTGCGAGTCAAACAGCCACCAGCCATCGCCCTCTCCGTCGGCCTGCACGGGCATCGCCGCCAGCAGCAGTCCAACCAGCGCGAAGGTTGTAAGGGAAGGGCCTTGCCGGAGCATCAGGTGCGCTCCCGGGCACTCGTTAAGTTCTGCAAGCCGCCTCCTCCGACGCCGAATGGCTGCTGCACCATTCGAAGCCACATGATTGAGCGTCCTACAACCGCGCCATTGAGAGACACATCATGTAGCGCCCCACAACCCCTGGAACAAGGCATCTTTGCGAATCAAGCCGCCCGCAACAGATGGGGACGTGGTTGGTCCTGTGCCCGCAAGAACCCGAACTCTGGGCATGGGAATGCGATTCCGCACCTTGAACAACCATGTCAAACCGCCGTCCGACCGGATGATGAGGATTGGCACCGTCGCCTTGACCGCTAGAGGTTATTGCCATAGCAGTCGATTCACCAAGCCATTGGAACATCGCCGCAGAGATTGCGTTACTTGGGTGATTTTCAGGACCTCAAAAGCGACGTTTGGCGTGGACGTCACAACTGGATCTCTACCCGATGTTTATTGCGTTTACCTGCAGATTCGTGAAATCCGTATCGCTGGCGCTGCTTGCTGTAGTCAGCAGCTGTGCCGTAGCCTAGGCCGATGAGCCTTGGGAGTTTCGCCTGACCCCCTATGTCTGGGTACCCTATATCGACGGCAACTTCGCCGTTGGGTCAGACCAGCCCTCTTCGACCAGCACCAGCATTTTCGACTATCTCGATGGGGGTATCCTGCTGCAAGGCGAAGTCCGCAAGGGCGACTGGGCCCTTCTGGGAGAATTCGACTACCTCAGCTTTTCACACAGCGCATCCTCTGCGCAGGGTCGTTTCGGCACCGAAGTCACGGTCGACGGCTACATGGCCACGCTTGCGCTTGCCAAACGCATCCACGAGACCTCACGCAGCTCGGTTGATTTCTTTGGCGGCGCTCGCCACTGGCGCATCAATCTCACAACCGATTTCGTCAATCTTCAGACCAGATCGGCATCAAAAATCTGGACCGATCCGATCTTCGGCCTGCGTGGTGCCTACGACATCACAGACGATATCTTTGTTACCGGTTTGGCCGACATTGGTGGCTTTGATGTCGGGTCGAAGTTTCAGCTGGAACTGGTCGCGCGCGGTGCCTATCGGCTGACTGACAGCCTGAATGTGGCGCTGGGCTATCGGTATCTCGACATCGACTTCGACGACAGCGTGCTGGTACTGGATGCATCATTCTATGGGCCATTTCTGGCCGTGGACCTCAATTTCTAGAGCCAACACAGTCGACGAAACGCGGAAGGTCAGATCCCTTCAGGAATTCGGACGAATCGTGGTTTCGAGAGCACATCGTGACCGTTGTGAGTCTGGCAAAGCGGGCTTCTAACACCTAGATTGCTCCCATGACGCTCGCACACGATCTCCGCAACGACCCGACCGCGCCGATCACGCCATCGCCGTTCAATCTGGTCTCCAGCTTCGAGCCGCGCGGCGATCAGCCCGCAGCAATCGAGGAGCTCGTGAACGGCCTGATTGCGGGTGAACGCGATCAGGTCCTGCTGGGCGTGACGGGGTCGGGCAAGACCTACACCATGGCCCAGACGATCCAGCGCATGGGCCGGCCTGCGCTGATTCTGGCACCCAACAAGACGCTGGCAGCCCAGCTCTACGGCGAGTTCAAGGGGTTCTTCCCCGACAACGCGGTCGAATACTTCGTCAGCTACTACGATTATTACCAGCCCGAAGCCTATGTCGCGCGGACCGACACCTATATCGAGAAGGAATCGAGCCGGAACGAGCAGATCGACCGCATGCGCCATTCCGCGACGCGCGCGATCCTGGAGCGCGACGACACGATCATCATCGCCAGCGTGTCCTGCATCTACGGCATCGGCGATGCCGAGAGTTATTCCGCCATGACCGCAAGCCTGGAAGCCGGCATGACGGTCGAGCGGGAAGACCTGATGCGCCGCCTGGTCGACATGCAGTACCGGCGCAACGACGCCAACTTCCAGCGCGGCGCGTTCCGGGTACGCGGTGATTCCGTCGAGATCTTCCCCAGCCATCTGGAAGACGGTGCCTGGCGCATCAACCTGTTCGGCGACGAGATCGAGGAGATCATCGAGTTCGATCCGCTGACCGGGGAACGGCTGGGCGATCTGAAGAAGGTCGCGGTCTATCCCAACAGCCATCACATCGTGCCCAAACCGACGCTCCACCAGGCCGTGAAGGCGATCAAGATCGAGCTCAAGGAACGGCTGCAGCATTACCGTGATATCGGGCGTTACCTGGAAGCCGAACGGCTGGAACAGCGCAGCACCTTCGACATCGAGATGATGGAAGCCACCGGCATGTGTGCCGGAATCGAGAACTATTCCCGCTTCCTGACCGGACGCCAGCCGGGCGAGCCGCCACCGACCCTGATGGAGTATCTGCCGGAAAACTCGATCCTGTTCGTGGACGAGAGCCATGTCTCGGTTTCGCAGGTCGGCGGCATGTTCAAGGGCGACTTCAACCGCAAGTCCACCCTAACCGAGTTCGGCTTCCGCCTGCCCAGCTGCATCGACAACCGTCCGCTGAAGTTCGAGGAATGGGACGCCATGCGCCCCCAGACCATCTTTGTTTCAGCGACCCCGGCAAAGTGGGAAATGCAACGCACCGGCGGTGTCTTCACCGAACAGATCATCCGACCCACCGGCCTGATCGATCCGCCCTGCATCATCCGCCCGGCGTCGACCCAGGTAGACGACCTGATGGCCGAATGCCGCGAGGTCGCCGCCAAGGGACAACGCGTCCTGGTCACCACCCTGACCAAACGCATGGCCGAGGCGCTGACCGAGTACCTGACCGAGTCCGGTCTGCGCGTGCGCTATCTCCATTCCGATATCGACACGCTCGAGCGCATCGAGATCATCCGTGATCTGCGCCTTGGCGTGTTCGATGTGCTGATCGGCATCAACCTGCTGCGCGAGGGTCTGGATATTCCCGAATGCGCACTGGTCGCGATCCTGGATGCCGACAAGGAGGGATTCCTGCGTTCGGAGACGTCGCTGATCCAGACCATCGGGCGCGCTGCGCGCAACGTCGATGGTCGCGTGCTGCTTTATGCCGACCACATGACGGAATCGCTGGAAAAGGCGATCGAGGAGACCAACCGGCGCCGCGCCAAGCAGACCGCCTGGAACGAAGAGAACGGCGTGACCCCGGAATCGATCAAGCACGGCATCTCCGATGTCATGCAGACGGTCTACGAAGCCGATTATGTAACCGTCGACCTGGGCGTTTCGGGCGAAGGCGGCGACATGACCCTGGCCGAACGGCTGGCCGATCTGGAAACCCGCATGCGCACCGCCGCTGCCGATCTGGAGTTCGAGGAAGCCGCACGCCTGCGCGACGAAATCCGCCGCCTGGAAGCCATGGAACTGGGCCTCAAGACCAACCCCCAGGACGCCGCCATGGAACGCAAGGGCCGCCGCAAGGTGAAGAAACGCCGCGGTCCTTAGAAAGTTTGACCGTCAGACAGCCTTGGTAGGTCCTCACCTTTTGGCAATTCAATTTGTTCAGTTCGCGCCCTTGCTCGATAAATTATTTTTAGAACCTCTTTAACCTCCTTTGAGAGAGGCTCAGCATTCTTTGCAAATGATCCTAATGAAAGGCCCAGATCAGCAATAAATCCGAAGAATATATCAGATCTAGTTCCATGCTTTTCGATCTCTTTTTCCAAGGAGATAATCTTATCAATTATTGCGTTCTTTTTTTTTAAATCTAGAGAGATATTCTCAGTAATTTCTTTAATAGTGTTCAAATGCATTATAATAAAAGATTTTTCGTCAGGATTTAGTGACGCATATCCAAACGGCATTTCTCTGTTCTTTATTATGGTTTTAACATCAATGACAATGTCAATTTTACGCAATTCTACTTCTTATTCCTTTATATGTTGAATAGTTGCATTAAATACTGAAACAATAGTATTTCTAGCGCTAAATTTAGGAAACGGCAAATCATATGCCGCCGACCATTACTCGACTATAGTTAATGATAATTTTTCATATTCCTCATGTTCTTGATCACTGAGTCCTTTTATTACATTGTTCAACCTTTTAAATAGCTCAACGTACGCCCATCTCTCATCATCAGGGAGATTATAAAATATCTCATCAAGGTCAATTTTCTCATGCATGATGAGAGCCTTCATTGTTGAACTCGGTGACCATCAGAACTTATCCATTCATTATACTGCCTATGAATCTGATGTTAGGCGGATAGAAGTATCTGAAAATTTGTGCGGTAAGAACCCTAAGGAGGTCAAGTTATGATTTCCGTCTCCACCTATCTCCTGACACGCCTGAAGCAGGCCGGTCTGGGCCATGTCTTTGGTGTGCCCGGCGATTATGTCCTGACCTTCATGGACCGCATTCTCGAAAGCGGTCTGGAGCTGGTCGGGACCTGCAACGAGCTCAATGCCGGATATGCCGCCGATGCCTATGCACGGGTCAACGGTCTGGGCTGTGTCTGCGTGACCTGGGGCGTGGGCGGCTTCAGTGCGATGAACGCGGTGGCCGGTGCCCATGCCGAACAGGTACCGCTGGTGGTGCTGGTCGGCGGACCCAAGACAACGGCGCGCGGGCCCTCCATGCTGCTGCATCACGGCGTGGGTGAGGCCGCCACCATGCAGGAGACCTATCGCCACATCACGGTCGCCGACATCCTGCTGGACGATCCCGCCAAGGCTCCCGAACGCATCGACAACGCGCTGGCGCGCTGCCTCTTACAGAAGCGCCCGATCTATATCGAGGTGCCGGCCGACATGGTCGACAAACCCTGTGCGGAACCGGGCCCGTTCACCCCGCCGGGACCGCCGGCCAGCGATCCCGACGCCCTGGAAGAAGCTCTGGATGAAGTGGTGGCGCTTCTCGAAGGCGCGTCAAATCCCGTGGTGCTGGCGGGCGTGGAGCTGCACCGCTACGGGTTAATGGATGATTTCGACCGGTTTGTGGAGGCTTCCCGGCTGCCCATCGCCACGACGCTGCTGGGCAAGACCGTGATCTCCGAACACCATTCACAGGCCATTGGCGTCTATGAGGGTGGCGTGTCGCGCGAGGAGATCCGCGAGACCGTCGAAGGCGCTGATGTCCTGCTGTGCCTGGGTGCGTGGATGAGCGACATCAACCTTGGCGTCTATACCGCCCGGCTGAGCGACCGGCATATGATCCTGGCGAATTCCGGCCGGCTGAAGATCAGCCATCATGTCTATGAGCAGGTCTGGATCGGCGATGTCATCAATGGGTTGACCGAACGTATGCCCAAGGGAGGTTTGATATCAGCACCCTTCACACCGATGAGCGAACTGTTCGATACGAGTTTTACCCCGGAGCCTGAAAGGCCGATCACCATGGCGCGCCTGATGCAGCGCCTGAATGGTTTCATCGGCGATGACACCACCCTGATTGCCGAAGCCGGCGATTCCATCTTTGCCGCAGCCGATCTGGTGATGCACAGGGATGTCGGTTTCCTCGGGCAGGCATTTTACCTCTCGATCGGCTTCACCCTGCCAGCAACCATGGGTGCCGGGTTTGCCGATCCCGACCGGCGCATCGTCACCATGATTGGCGACGGCGCCTTTCAGATGACGGCCCAGGAACTCTCGACCATCTGCCGCCACAAGCAGAACCCGATCATCCTGCTGATGAACAACGACGGCTACACCGCCGAGCGCATCATCCATGAAGGCCCCTATAACGACATCCAACCCTGGGCCTATCACCGTCTTCCCGAGGTCTTCGGCGGCGGCTGGGGCACACAGGTCCGGACGGAGGGCGCGTTCGAGGAGGCCCTGGAACGCGCGCGCGGGACCAACGATGGCCCCGCACTGATCGAGATCATGCTCGATCGTCTCGACACCTCGGACGCTCTCAAGCGCCTGGGTGCGCAGCTTTCACCGGAGAATCAGCTCAAGCGCTGAGCTCTCCGGATCACGACCTAACCGCCGAAGCCGTGGCGCTTGGCATTGGCCTCGCAATCGGCGCGGTTGGCATAACCTTCGCTCGACGCACCGACGATTTCACCGTTGCCGGCCTTGCGGCGCCAGCGCCATTTGTCTGCGCTGTCCTTGTAGATATCCCAGTCATCGCCGTCGTAGCCGTTGCACTCGGCATTGGCCATGCAGTCGGCGCGGTTCTTGTAGCCCTCGGTCGCCGCACCAACAATTTCGCCGTTGGATGCGGTCCGGCGCCAGCGCCATTCCTCGGCCTTGTCCTTGTAGAATTCCCAGCTATCCATGATGATCCCCTCCGATTTTCAAGATTCGCGATGCCATCGTTGTGATGACCTTGCTTCAACAACGGTGCTGCGATGCTAAAGTTCCATGAAACACTGTGGGGAGACGGAACCATGGCGGCTGAAGGTCAGGCACTTGTCTGAGTTGAAACCCGGGGAGCGCGTGGCCCTGATCACCGGATCAGGGCGCAGGTTGGGTCTTGCCATGGCGCAGGCTCTGGCTGCAGACGGCTGGGCTGTCGTGTTTCATGCCAACAGCGCTATCGAACCAGCGGAAGCCGCCGCGGCTGCGGCCCGCGAAGCCGGCGGGCAGGCCGTCGCCATCCAGGCCAACCTTTCCGATCCCGACGCACTCGGTCCCCTGGTGGAAGCAGCCAGCGCGGCCTTTGGTCCCCTGACCCTGCTGGTCAACAATGCCGGCGTCTTTGAACATGACGGCATCCGCACGACCACAAAGTGTACCATTGCAACCAATCTGAACCTTAACCTGATTGCCCCGATGCTGCTGACCCAGGCTTTTGTCGGCCAGTTGCCGAAGGGGATGGCAGGCAACGTGGTCAATATCCTGGATCAGCGGGTGGCCAACCCGACCCCCAACTACATGTCCTACACGGCCTCCAAGGTCGCCCTGGCGGTGATGACACGGACCTGGGCGCTGGAACTGGCTCCCGCCATCCGGGTCAACGGCATTGGTCCGGGCATGGCGCTGCCAGACCCCGGCAACGACGAAGCCGGCATGAAGACCTGGACCGACGGGTATCCGCTACGCCGCGGAACGTCACCCGAGGAGATCAGCGATGCGCTGCGTTACATCCTGTCGGCGCCGGCCATGACCGGCCAGATCCTGCATCTTGATGGCGGTCAGAACCTGGGTTGGCTGCATCCCGAGGGCGGCTATCCCCTGAAGCCGGGGCAGGTATGAGCTGGGGCCGCGTCTTTGTGGAGGGGCTGAAGCTCGACGCCTCGATCGGTATTCTCGATCACGAGCGAACGGTGCTGCAGCCGCTCCTTGTCGATATCGAACTGGAGGTCGATACCGGAGCGCCGATCGAAGGCGACATCAACAGCGTGTTCGACTATCGGGCACCGGTGGAAAGCGCCAAGACGCTGGTAGCCGCCGGTCATATTGAACTGGTGGAATCCTTTGCCGAAGACCTTGCCGCCGCCTGTCTTGAAGACAGCCGGGTCAAAAGCGTGCGGGTCCGTGTTGCCAAGCCCGATGCCATCGCCGAGGCGCGTGCTTCCGGTGTCGATATCGTGCGGCCCTGACCCGCATCACTCGGCGCGAATCGTGACAGCGCAGTTCCTCGGATCAACTCCGGCCTGAAGCGCAGGAAAAACGCAGGAAACGGCGCTTCCGGGCAGTTGCAGTTGACCGCTTGTGCACAGCCGACCACGCCGTCCGCGTCTGGAAGCATGTCAACACGCCCTTGACGAAATTGTTGCCGTGTTGCCACAACAACACCGGACAAGTCCGTTTGATTTCAATAAGTTAGGAAATCTGCACAAATTTTATGCAAACCGATAGCCGTTCGCGGATTCCTGCGGAGAAGCCGTGCTTCAGACCGGTTTGTCGACAGTTTTGTCCACAGAGGTTGTTGATAGCGGGCCCACGGTCCGTGTCGGCCGGATCAGTTGAGGTCTCAGGCTGCGGAAAGCTGCTGGCGTGCCGATACCAGATGGTCGTTGACGATGGCTACCGCCTGATCGGCATCGCGGGCCCGCAGGGCATCATAAAGAGCACGATGCTGGCGGTTGTAGGCATCCATGGAGTCCGTGGTGAGAACCTTGTCCTTCATGGCGTTCCACTGACGGTGGCCACGTACGTAGTTGATCTGGCGATAGAGCGAGATCATGAGCGGATTGCGTGTGGCATCGGCAATGGCCTGGTGGAACGTCCGGTCGTGGCGCGTGAAGGCTTCGGCATTGACGTCGGAATGCTCCAGTGCCGTGAGGGCTTCGCCAATACGGTCGAGATCGCGGAGCGTGGCGTGAAGCGTGGCCAGGCGCACCATGTGCGGCTCTACCGCAATGCGCACCTCGACCAGTTCCAGCGGACTGGTGATCTCGGCGACATCCTCCTCGGCCGCTTCCGGGCGGAAGGTCACGAAGGTTCCGCTGCCGACCCGCCGATTGACCAGTTTGTTCTGTTCAAGGATGCGCAGGGCTTCACGAACCGTGGTGCGGGAACTGCCCAGCGCCGAGGCCAGCTGACGCTCGGCCGGCAGCCGTTCACCATCGACATAGACGCCATCAAGAACCGCCTGGCGCAACTGGGTTGCGATGGCAGCAGCACTCTTGGCATTGGGCAACGGCAGGTTGCGCATGGAATCGCCACGCTCTGTCACACCCGTCCCCTGGTTCGAAGCGCTTTCGCTTGACATCATCTTCCAGCGGGACTTAGCTACCCGCGAATTGGTTCGATTGGGCCAGAATTGGCACAGCACATGGTCGGACCAAACAGCGCCCGCGTCAAGCGCGGTCAAGGTTTCTGGGGAATTCACCCCGCTAAACCAATTTGGGCCACGCGCGACTCGGCAACGTCCTTTGAGGAGGAACGACGAGGACCATGGCCTTCCCGACCCACGCAAAACACGTCATCATCGGCGCAGGCATTCACGGCCTGAGCACGGCCTACCATCTCGCACTTGAACTGAAAGCCCGTGGCAAGGGTTCCGGAGAGGACATCCTGGTCATCGACAAGACCGGCATCGCCGCCGGCGCCAGCGGCATCGCCTGCGGTGTGGTCCGTAACAACTATTACCAGCCCGCCATGCGCGAGCTGATGGCCCATTCGGTTGAGGTCTGGGAAAGCGATCCCAAGGCGTACAGCTATCATCCCGTCGGCTACATGCAGATCAGCCCGGAATCGATGCACGAGGACGTTGCCTCGATCCACAGCCAGCAGAAAGCCATCGGCTACGAATCCGAATTCATCGAAGGTACCGACGATTGCATGACCTACATGAAGGGCATGTTCTCGGACTGGCGCGCACAGGGCATCACGTCCGTGCTGCACGAGAAAAAGGGCGGCTATGCCAACAACACCGCCTCGATCTATGGCCTGGCCACCAAGGTCGAAGGCGAAGGTGTGCGCATCCTGACCGGTTGCGAAGTCACCGGTTTCGAGCGTTCCGGCGATGCCGTTTCCAAGGTCAAGACCGACAAGGGCGACATTGAAACCGACATGGTCGTGGTTGCCGTTGGCCCCTGGGCCAGCAAGGTCTGGAAGATGCTCGATCTGCCCGACACGGTCTCGATCAAAGGCCGCGACGGTGAAGTCCATGACGGCATCGACACCTGGCGATACTGGTGCCTGGAAGAAGGCACCCTGGGCATCGATCCCGACATCCAGAAGACCAACGACGGCAAGATGCCGCCGGTCATCCATGTCGATACCGATGCTCCGCTTTACTCCGATGTCGATGGCTCGCTCATCACCGATAAACTTTGGGGCATCTACTACAAGCCGGACTTCAACTTTGCCGGCATTCAGGGCGGGGCCATGCCCTATGTCGTGGAGACGCCGGTCGACGAGGTCGCGCTGGATCCCTATGGGCCTGATTCACCGGACTTCATCGTCGATGACGAGTTCGCCCATATGTGGTGTTCGGCCCTGGCCTTCTGTCAGGAACGATTCTCCGGCCAGATCGGCAAGTGGAAGAAGGAAGCATCGGGCGGCCTGGGTTGTTTCACACCCGACAGCTTCCCGGTGATCGATACGTTCTGCGAGAACGTGCATTTCATCGCCGACTCCAACCATGGCTACAAGATGATCGGCGTGGGCAAGCTGGTCGCAAGCGAAGTCGCCGGTGAAAAAAGCGCCCTGCTCGAACCGTTCCGTTTCTCGCGTTACGCGGAAGGAAAACTCCATCCGGTTTCGCACAGTCCATTCCCGTGGAGCTGAACCACGGGAGCGTGCGTTGACTCAGGTCAGGGACGCGCGTCACTCTCAGCATTAAGGCTAAGGCGATGTGGATGAGCCACATTGCTGATGCCGAAACATTTAGGGAAGCTCCAAAGGGGGACATGATCCATGCCGATGGATATTGAAGGTTACGTCGAACAAAAAGGCCGCGCACAACAGATCAAGGAAGTGCGCAAGAAGATCAAAGAACTGAAGATTGACTACATCTATTACCAGTTCATCTCGGTCACAGGCCGCATCATCGGCAAGGGTGTTCCCGCCGATCACTGGGAAACCATCGCAGAACGCGGCTTCCAGCTGGTTTATGGCTCCGTCGCCAACCTCTATGTCGACCGTTACGGCGACTACATCGGTTACGGTCCGGAATCATCGGAGCTGATCGGTATTCCCGATCCCGACACCTTTGTGCAGCTGCCCTGGGACAAGCGCGTCGCGCGCGTCTATTGCACCTGCTTCCGCAATCGCGAAGAGCCGGAAAATCCCGGCGGTTTCTTCTCCGGCGACTGCCGCGGCAACCTGCGCCGCGCCCATGACGCCTTCCAGAAGAAGCACAAGGGCCTGCACATGCGTCACGGCACCGAGCCGGAGATGATGTGGCTGAAGAAGGGTGAAGACGGCCTGCCCAACGGCGGTTTCTCCAAGCCCAACTGCTATCACATCGACCAGTTCGAAAGCCTGCGCCCTGTGTTCATGAAGGTCATCGAATACAGCCGTGCCATGGGTCTGGACATGATCCAGGGTGACCATGAAGACGCGCCGGGCCAGCTTGAGCTGAACTTCCAGTTCGACGATGCCTTGCGAACCGCCGACCGGCTGGCGACCTATCGTCAGATCTGTGCCCAGGTCGCACGCGAGAACAACCTGATCGCCTGTTT
>CALIUG010000140.1 GCA_938048755.1 uncultured Alphaproteobacteria bacterium | reverse complement strand
CGTGCGTGCCGTGTGGTTGGCCAGCATCGTTCGAGCCAACGCCTTGTTCTGGTTGAACGTGACGACGAGGCTGCCCTGACGGCTGCCATCGTTGCACTGGCATCCGAGTATGGTCGCTACGGCTATCGGAGGATCGCGGCTGTGCTGCGATCACGGGGCTGGAACGTGAACGTCAAACGCGTCTGGCGGATCTGGCGACGTGAGGGGCTGAAAGTGCCCACGAAACAACCCAAACGCAGGCGGCTGTGGCTCAACGACGGATCGTGCATTCGTTTGCGCCAGAGCAGGCGCAACCATGTCTGGGCCTACGACTTCGTGCAGGACCGCACCCATGATGGCCGGACGTTCCGGATGCTGACGGTGATCGATGAGTTCACGCGTGAGTGCCTGGCGATCACCGTGGCCAGAAGGCTACGGCATGACGACGTTCTGCAGGTTCTGGCCGATCTGTTCACCCGCCATGGGCCGCCAGATCACATCCGTTCCGACAACGGCAGTGAGTTCACAGCCACGGCTGTGCGCGACTGGCTGCCTCGGGTCGGCGTAAAGACCCTGTTCATCGAACCGGGAAGCCCTTGGGAGAATGGCTACAACGAGAGCTTCAATGGCAAGCTGCGTGACGAGTTACTCAACGGCGAAATCTTCACCACGTTGCACGAAGCCCAAGTGCTGATCGAACGCTGGCGGCAGCATTACAATACCGTCAGGCCACACAGCTCGCTGGGCTACAAACCACCGGCTCCCGAAGCCATCTTGCCCCGCCCTGCAGGTCTGCCCTACGCTACGCTCCGGTCAGCCCAGCAGGGCGACCATAACCGCCGGACCCTAACTTAGAAGGTGGACCACATCTTTGGGGCAGGCCACCGTGACCCACGAGAGAACCTCAGCGTTGCAAAACCAAAACACGGATGCGTGCTCGAACTCGCAGTCATTTGCCGCTGAGGCGGGCAGGGGAAGGGCTGCTTACACCAAGACCGCCATCAGTTTCCTCATATTGTTTCCCCCTTCATTCAGCGCGGGCAGTCGCTCCGTCGAGCGATCACGTCATCATGCGTTGCCCATCTTCGGATGGAGGCACCAACTGGTCCAGTTTTTCCTTGTGCGGCGTTCAGTGTGTTCACACACAAACCAAGGTCTGCCGTTTTCATGGGGCTCATGGTCGTCACAAACTCGGCATGACGATCATCGAATCGAAGGCTGAGCGAGCTTATTGACGAGGCCTCTTGCAGGAATACCGGGAGGCTCTGGACGCGGTTTCGCGTCGCCCAGCGACTTTCAAGTGGTGGTTTTTTTGTGGGACGCTAAATAACCATATCCATGAATATCAAGCGATATCACATAGTTAGATAGAGGGAATGGCGGAGAGGAAGGGATTCGAACCCTCGATGGGCGATTAACCCATACTCCCTTAGCAGGGGAGCGCCTTCAGCCACTCGGCCACCTCTCCGCCGCCGCTTCTAAAGAGGTCCATGGGTCCAGTCAACGCGTGTCGTCGGGCCATTCCGTCTTTCCAGGCCGGATCGTCAAATCGCTGCACCTCGACCAGATGGCCATCAGGGTCGCGCAGGAAAAAGCTGTAGATGCCGAACTGCGGCAATGCCTCAGGTGCTCCCCGGGTTTCCACGCCCGCATCGACCAGCTGGCGATAGACGCCATCGACATCCTCGGTCACCAGACTGAGACAGATCCCGTCGGGTACGCTGGGGCGCGCGTCGCTTGCGATACAGACGCCCAGATAGCCCTGCTCGGAGATGCGAAAGATGCGCGCAGGGCCCTCGTCATGCACCATGGAGAGTCCCAAAGCATCGCCATAGAACTTCGAGGCCCGTTCCAGGTCATGGGTGTAGATGAAGGTGACAAATCCGTCGAAACTCGACTTTGCGTTCATCATGCCTCCAGAATAGCAACGGCGCGGGTCCAGCCAGCCGAAGCCGCCTTGATCTTCACCGGAAAGCAGGAAACCGTGAAACCGTGATCCGGCAGAGCTTCGAGGTTGTGTAGCTTTTCGAGGTGGCAGTAACCGATGTCGCGCCCGGCCTTGTGCCCTTCCCAGATCAGCGAAGCATCGCCGGTTTCCGAGTACTTCTGAGCGGTATGCACAAACGGCGCATCCCATGACCAGGCGTCGGTACCGGTCAGGCGCACACCCCGTTCCAACAGGTACATCGTTGCCTCGTACCCCATGCCACAGCCGGCGTTGACGTAACCGTCACCGCCATAGGCCTCCCCTGCCCGCGTGTTGACGACCACGATGTCGAGCGGTTCGAGTTCATGGCCGATACGGTCCAGCTCGGCCGCCACCTCTTCGGCCGTGACAACATGGCCGTCCGGCAAATGCCGGAAGTCGAGCTTCACGCCGGGACGGAAACACCAGTCCAGCGGCACCTCCTCCATGGTGATCGCACGCTCAGGGTCGCTGCCCAGGCTGCGGTTCATGGTCGAGGCAAAGTGATAGGGCGCATCCAGATGCGTGCCGTTATGGGTGATCAGTTCCACCTTCTCGATCGCCCAGCCCTCGCCATCGGGCAGGTCCTCTCCCGAAAGCTCGGGAAAGAACGACACCATGCGCTCCACACTCATCTGATGGTCGACATAGGTGATCCTGGGATTGAAGGGCACAGGATCGGAAATCACATCGTTCTCCAGCGGCATGGAGATATCGATAAACTGGCGTGGCATGACGGCGCTCCCCTATGTCGCGATTTTGTTGCCTCTCGCATCTTCGGGTTTCCCGTCCGATACGGCTATTGCACTATGCAGGACATGAACCGCGACGACAGTCTTCTGGTACGCCGTATCCTACGGGTCAATCACGCTGGCGAACACGCTGCTGTCTCCATCTATGGCGCACAGATCGCCTGTTGCCGCTTCATTGCTCCTGAACTGAGACCATGGCTGCGTGAGACACAGTCCCACGAGATCAGGCATCGTGCACGCTTCCTTGAAGCCATGACTGCACGCAATGGGCGCCCCTGCCGCGCGACATTCCTCTGGGCCTGGAGTGGTTCGCTTCTGGGGTTCGTCACATCCCTGGCCGGTCGCTTTGGCATCATGGTCTGCACGGCTGCGGTCGAGCGAACGGTGCATCAGCACCTGGTGGAACAGATCGAATACTTGGCGCCGCGCGATCCCGAAGTGGCCGAACTCATCGCAGAGATTCAACTCGAGGAGGATGACCACCTTGCCTATGCGGATGCCCGCCACGATCCAGACAGCCTTGCTTCACGCGCTGATGCTGCATGGATTGCACTCAGCACCGAAATCCTGATCTGGCTCTCGACCCACGGCGATTCTTCGCGCGTCCATCGGGAACTCGCGGCCATGAAACGCAATTGAGATCACCCAATCCTCGGCCGGCGTCACCCTGTGGAAGCCGATGCAGTAGTCTGCTATTGCGTAGCGCATCGTGTGGCCGAATTCGGGTCCCCGTAGCTCAGTAGGATAGAGCACAGGATTCCTAATCCTGGGGTCGCAGGTTCGAATCCTGCCGGGGACGCCACCTTTTGCAGCGACGCTGCGAACAACCACCAGCACGACGTCCCTTACAGACTGAGAACATCCCTGATTCCTCAAGGTGTCCTGTCAGTTCGTGGAGCTGAACAGGCCATGCGGGTCGGCACGGCGGGAATCATATACAGTCGTCATGACATCATCGATTGGAGCAAGGGCCATGGACTTCACAGGCAAGCGCATTCTCATCACGGGATCATCGCGCGGTATCGGACAGGCAGCGGCACGCGTCTTTCATGACGCCGGCGCCATGGTCGCCATCAACGGGCGCACGGAAGCCTCCACACAGACCGGCATCGACGCACTGGGTGGCGGGGACCGGTTGTTTGCCGCAGCCGGCGATG
>CALIUG010000139.1 GCA_938048755.1 uncultured Alphaproteobacteria bacterium | reverse complement strand
CTTGTCGGCACGTCCGCTGTGCCCGCACACGCCTTTGATATTGAGGAACTCACCGAGCTGACACCTGCCCTGGACACCGCTATGGCTACCCATGACACCGCAGATCAGGCGAGTGAGGCTGCAGCTACTCTGCCCACCTACGGCCCGGGTGCTTGTACGCTGGGGTTAGGGTGCTTAGTATTCCCATGATCCAAGCATTTACCGATCTTGTCGGCACGTCCGCTGTGCCCGCCCTCAGCATCAATATTGATGAGCTCACCGAGCTGACGCCCACGCTGGCCACTGCTCAGGCTACTCATGGTATGGCAGAACAGGCTGATGAGGGGGCTTCCACTTTCGCTGGTTCGATCAACCATTGTACCAACGCCGGCTGGTCCGGCTGCTGAACGACCTCTGAGATCAACCATTAGGAGTATTCCCATCATCCAAGCATTTACCGATCTTGTCGGCACTTCCGCTGTGCCCGCACACTGCTTTGACAGCACGGAACTCACGGACCTGACACCTGCCCTGGACCCGGCTACGGCTGTCCATGACATGGTGGCACAGGCGAGTGAGGCGACGGCTACAACACATTACGGCCACACAGGGATTGTTGCCAGCCCTCTATGCCCCAGAGAATGAACCACTGAGGAGTAAGACCCATGCAAACCTTCACTGACCTGGTTGGGGCCGCCGTTGTGCCCGCCCACTGCTTTGACAGCACGGAACTCACGGACCTGACACCTGCCCTGGACCCGGCTACGGCTGTCCATGACATGGCGGCACAGGCGAGTGATGCGAGGAACTCCGGAACTCCGTCTGCTTGTTATTGAGGTTCCGGCTGCTGAACGACCAACTGAGATCAACCATTAGGAGTAAGACACATGCAAGCATCCTTCGCGGGGCTTGCACACGGCATCCTTGACTAGTTGAGAGCGGCGGCACCTTGTTTGGTTGTCGCCGTTTCTCGTTGGGCAGCGGTGTTAACGGGCCGGGCTATCGCGACAAGGTCGTGCGCCGTGCCAGCCGCAGCTCGGTGCTATAGGTCGCCGTCCTAATATGAACGGCGCATAAAGCTTGTCAGTCACCGGTTTGATCAAAGCCGATAGATACCGCCGCTTCGCGACTAATCCTGATCAATTCGGTGATTGCGCGCCGTACCGCCATGGCATCTTGTGTGCGTTCGCCGTGAACGTAGCGCTCGTTCCGCTCGCCCTTCGGCGCACCACCACGCGCACCATGGAAGCGACACACCTTCCATCCACGTACCGCAGGGGCTTTGCAACTCTGCCCGGAGGCTTCGATGTCCCATGACAGCGCAGTGCAGAGGCGCTTCATGGCTGATCTCCCGGTTGACGCTGAAGTGTAGCAACCGTCAGCCCATGGGCACCACCGGGCTTGCAACCGGCGACCCTTTTGTCGGTTTTGGCAGTTCGTTGACTGGGCACTATTGCGATTCGGGAAAGCCCGGAAATGAGCCCGTGTGGCTACCTGGTGGCTTCCGGGAAAGCCTTCTAGGCAGGACTTCCTACTGAAAACTCTTTCTAACTATATGACAAAACTAAAGAAAGCTGTGGTGGGCGCACAAGGACTCGAACCTTGGACCCGCTGATTAAGAGTCAGCTGCTCTACCAACTGAGCTATGCGCCCACAGCGGCGCGCTTATAGCCGAGCGCCGGGGGCCTGTCGAGGCTCTCGAGGCGCATAATCGCGCTGCCTGTGTACGGGGCTGACAAGTTCGCCGGATCGGCGCACACTGTCATTATCCAACATGAAACGGAGGCCAGTCATGCGTGCCCTGTTCACAGTGTTTTCCGCCGCCATCGCTGCGGTGTTGATGATGGTGCAGCCGGCAACGGCGCAACAATCGGTCAAGATCGGCGCCTACTACTTCCCGCCCTATGCGACCAACACAGTCGAAGGCATGGGCGGCATGGTGGCCGACCTGGTGCTCGCCATGAACGATGTCCAGGACGATTACGTCTTCGAGATCGTGCCGACCTCGGCGACCGACCGCTATGCCGATCTGGAAGCCGGCAAGTTCTACATGCTTGCGTTCGAGAACATCGCCTGGGGCTGGCAGGACATGCCGGTCGATGCATCCGAGGTCTTCATGGGCGGATCGGAAGTCTACGTCGCCGCGTCCGGTGTCGAGGGCGGCCAGGCCTTCTTCGACAACGTGGCCGAGCACAAGATCGCTGCGGTCTACGGCTTCCACTACGGCTTTGCCGATTTCAACGGTGACCCGGCCTATCTTCAGACCAGCTACTCGGTCGAACAGCCGCTCAATCCCTGCACCTCGCTCTATTACGTGCTCGACGGGCGCATCGATGTTGCCGTGGTGCCCGAGATCTATCTCGAGATGTTCCTGCAGAACTATGCCCAGTATCAGGGCCGGTTCCTGGTCGGTGACACGCCTGACCAGACCTACGAGCACAGCTTTGTTGTCTCACGCGACCACGGTCCTGCCGTCGAGGAGCTCAACGACATCATCGCCAAGCTTCGCGACAACGGCGATCTCGACCGGCTGATGGAGCCCTATCTGTTCTGATCAGCGCTTGCAAAGACACGAAACGGCGCAGTCGCAAGGCTGCGCCGTTTCTGTTTGTGCCTCAGATTCCGCCGAGCAGGCTCGCACGGTCCGTCTCGCGGGAGATCAGGCAGAGATGGGTACCCCGGCGCACCCGTGCCGGTGCGGGCCGAGCGATCACCACACCGTCGGCGGGTACGTGGAGAACCTGGGGCGCACGTTCCAGTTCCTCGACGGAATAGAGCGTTCCGGCGATCTGGCCTGCAGTGACGCATTCGCCCCGTTCGATGGCAGGGGCAAAGATGCCGCTGAACGGTGCGGCCAGCGCCTCGATCCCCGTGACAAACCGTGTGTCGGGCGGGGCTTCGGCCGGGCCGTTCCTGAGAACGCCCAGATGTGCGAGCAGCCGCCTTGTGCCGGCAGCACCCAGTTCAACAGCGTGGCGGTCGACTCCGCCGCCCCCGGCGAGCTCGGCCGAGATGAAGGGCGTGCCCTGCCGGTTGGCTGCAGGATCAAGCCCGCTTCCGGCATCGCGCCCGTGCATGACATAGGTGAAGGGCGCACCGAACGCCTCGGCCATGGCCATGTTGGCGGCGGAAAGCTCCGCATCATCGGCCAGGCAGACAAAGGCGCAGTTGACGAACTGGGCCTGACGTCCGCCGGAATGAAGATCAATCCCGCCGTCGCACAGGGGGAACAACACACTATCGAGATAGTGAGCGATCACCGCTGTCGGCCCGCCTGCCGGGTCGCCCGGAAAGCTGCGGTTGAGGTTGCCGCCATCCAGCGGCGAAACCCGGTGGTTGTCGAGCATGGCGGGATAGTTGAGTGCGGGCATCAGGATCAGTCGCCCCGTGATGTCGTCGGGCGTGAGTGTGTGGAACAGGTCCCGCACGATCACCTGACCTTCGTACTCATCGCCGTGATTGCCCGCCGTCACCAGGGCCGTGGGGCCGGGGCCATTGTTGATCACGGCAATCGGCACCGGGATCACGCCGATGGCGTGCTGGTTGTCGGAATGCACGAGATCCAGGGTCCCGGCATGTTTCCCCTGGGCATTCAGGTCAAGACTGCAGGTGATCGGGTTGCTCTCGCTCATCGCCTCAGAACGGCCCCTGGCCCGCACCGCGACCCACCGGCATGTCGCGATGCACATGCACATTGGCCAGCAGCCCGAAACCGACCATCAGCGTGATCATGGCCGTGCCGCCATAGGAGATCAGTGGCAGGGGCACGCCCACCACCGGGATCAGGCCGGTCACCATGGCAATGTTGATGAAGACGTAGAGCGAGAACGTCACCACCACACCCAGCGCCAGCAACCGCCCGAACTGGCTGCTGCTCCGAAGCGCCACGGCAAAACCATAGGCAATGATCAGCAAATAGAGCGCGATCAGCAACAGGGCGCCCACCATGCCCAGCTCTTCGGCCAGCATGGTGAAGATGAAGTCGGTCTGTTTTTCCGGCAGGAAACTCAGATGGCTCTGCGTTCCCTCCAGGAACCCCTTGCCGAACAGGCCTCCCGAACCCAGCGCAATCTTGGACTGGGTGATGTGATATCCAGCACCCAGAGGATCGCTCGCGGGATCCCAGAAGGTCAGCACCCGTTGCTTCTGATAGTCGTGCAGCAGGCTCCAGGCCACGGGCAGGGAACCCAGGGTCAACAGCGCACCACCGACAAACCAGCGCAACGCCACACCGGCCAGGAACATGAGCGTGACACCGCCTGCCACGATCATCACGGCGGTACCCAGATCAGGCTGTCGCATGACCAGAGCGGTCGGCAAAGCGATCAGCAGGCAGGGAATGATCAGGCTGGTCCACTTGCGCGTCTGCTCGCCATTCAGGCAATGGAAGTAACGCGCGATGGCAAGAACCAGGGCAATCTTCATGACCTCGGAAGGCTGAAGCTGGAAGCGGAATCCCGGCAGGTTGATCTCGATCCAGCGTTGCGCGCCCATGCCGATACTGCCCTTGTCCTCCACCGCGATCAGAAGGACCAGCGCCAACGCGTAGATGACATAGGAGAAACGATGAATCCGGCTGATATCGATCAGCGCGATCGAAAGCAGGAGCGCCAGCCCCAGGGCAAACCGGATCATCTGAGCCAGTGCCCAGGGCCGCAATTCGCCGCCTGCCGCCGAATAGAGCATGGCAAAGCCCATGCCCGCGGTCAGCAGCAACAGGGCGACCAGCCCCCAGCTCATGGCGCCCAGCTTTTCAGTCAGGCTCAGTTGATCAGGGCCGAAACGACCACTCCAGGCGACCATGCTCAGACCTCCTGGCCGGGGAAACTGCCGGCATCGTCATGGGGCCAGCGCACGGATTGCCGCCGTTGTGCCTCACGCAACACGTCACGCGCGACCGGTGCTGCCGCGGCCGATCCGCTGCCGCCGTGTTCGATCACCACCGCGCAGGCGTAGCGTGGAGCATGCAGTGGGGCATAGGCAACAAACAGTGCGTGATCACGTTCGTTCCAGGGAATGTCTTCAAGCTCGCGGTTTGCCTCGCGGTCTGCGGTCGTGATGCGGCGCACCTGGGCCGTTCCGGTCTTGCCGGCCATCTCCATGCCCTCATCATCGATGCGCGCGGCATAGGCCGTCCCGCCGACGGGGTCATTCACCACGGCATCCATGCCTTCGCGCACAACCGCCAGCACTTCAGGAGCGATATTCAGGGTCTCGAAAATCGGAACATCCCGGCCGCTGGTCGAACGGGCGATACGCGGCATGACCTTGGACCCACCGTTGCCAAAGCGCGCCGCCATCACGGCAAGCTGCATGGGCGTGGCCAGCATGTATCCCTGCCCGATCCCCACGTTCAGCGTTTCGCCGCCCTGCCAGGCCTCCCCGATCACGGCTTCCTTCCAGGCCTTTGTGGGCACCAATCCGGCGCGCTCGCCTGTCAGTTCGATATCGGTCACGGCGCCAAAACCGAACCGTTCGGCCATCTCGGCGATGTTGTCGACGCCGACCTGATGGGCAACGTCGTAGAAATAGACGTCACAGGACTGTTTCAGGGCATCAACCATACCGACATCACCGTGCCCCCAGCGCCGCCAGCAATGAAAGGTGTGGTTGCCCAGGGTGTAGTGGCCCGGGCAATAGACCGTGTCCTCGGGCGTCACCAGGCCCATTTCCAGGGCGGCCATGGCCACGATCATCTTGAACGTCGAGCCAGGTGGATATTGTCCAGCGATCGCCTTGTTGATCAGCGGTGCCTTGGGGTCGTTCAGCAGAGCCTGCCAGGCCTCGCTGGTCAGTCCCTGGTTGAACGCATTGGGATCGAAGGCAGGCGAGGACACCAGTGCCAGAACATCACCGTTCAACAGGTCCATGACCACGACCGATCCGGCCTCTTCGCCCAGGGTACGTGCCGCAAACCCCTGCAGGCCCATATCGATGGTCAGCGTCAGGTCTTCACCGGTCGCGGCGTCCTGGCGTGCAATCTCGCGGATGACCCGGCCAAAGGCGTTGACCTCGACCTGCCTGGTACCGGCACTGCCGCGCAATTCGGCTTCAAAGATCTTTTCCACGCCATTCTTGCCGGTCCGAAATCCCGGCAGTTCCAGCAGCGGATCGGCCGCCGTCAGTTCGGCTTCGGAAACCGCGCCGACATAACCGGTGACATGCGCGGCCAGTTCGCCATAGGGATAAAAGCGGCTCTGGCCTTCCTCGATCAGCACACCGGGCAGTTCGGGCAGGTTGACCTCGATGCGGGTCACCTCGCTCCAGGACAGCCCCTCACGTACCGTGACCGGTACAAAATCGCTGCGCCGGCTGGTTTCTTTCAGCACCCATCGGATGTCGCTTTCGGAGAGGTCGATCAGGGCTGCGATGCGGTCCAGCGTATCGGCAACACTTTCGGTCTGCTCGGAGACCAGGACCAGTTGATAGGTCTGGCGGTTGACTGCGACGCCTTCACCGAACCGGTCGGTGATCCGGCCGCGCAAGGGCGGCAGAAGGCGCATGTTGATGCGGTTGTCGTCGGCCAGCATGCGGTAGGTATCGGCTTCGACGATCTGCAGGTAATACAGCCTTCCCACCAGGCCAGACACCAGCAGAACCTGCCCGCCGGCAAGGAACAGGGCACGACGGGTAAACTGCTTGCGCTGATCAATATCCCCGCGCATGTCAGCCGCGGTTGTGCAGGGGTGTGCGCGGCATCGGCAACAGCAGCTGGCAGCGGGTCAGAACCCAGGAAACCGGCGGGAACAGAATCGTGGTCAGGGCGGCCTGCAGCAGCACGGGAAGAATCTCCAGCCCCGCAAACAGATAGATCGACGCCAGCAACCACTGCAGCAAGGCGGCAGGCAGTGCGATCAGGGCAAAGCCGGACCACAGCACATGAAACGGCTTGCCGATAAAGAAACGCTGCTGTGCCAGCACCACCCGGCGCACGACCAGCAGCACCAGCGCACTCACCCCCAGCGGCGCACCGGTCACCAGGTCTGCAACCAGGCCGATCGCAAAGGCAGCGCCATAGGTCATCAGGTCGGGCCGGTAGATCACCCAGAAGAACACGGCGATTACGCCCATCTGGGGCATGATCTGCCCGACATGGCCGATATAGAGGGGCGTTGCCGTGATCAGAACCAGCACGATGCCGGTAAGCGGTGGTGCAAGCGCCACCAGAGCCTGGCGCAGCTTGCCGATCTTGCCGTCCATTACCAGGGTTGCCCTGTTGCGCCTGCCTCTCGCGTGGTGGGCAGCAGGCCCGGAAGCGCGTAATCGAGCACGCGCACGAATTCGGCACGCGCGGGATCAACAAACGGCGTCACATACCAGATGCCTTCTTCGAACCCGGTGACCACGCCGACCGGCAGGCCCGGAGGCAACATGCCGCCCTCACCGGAGGTCACGAGGCGTTCGCCGATCTGCACATTGGCGCCATCGGCCACAAACATCAGGGAGAGCATGTTGGAGTTGTCGCCCGCCACCAGAGCCGGAGCCCGGCTTGATTCCAGAGCCACAGGCACGCGGCTGTTGAGATCGGTCAGCAGCAGGATGCGGGCGCTGCGGGTGCCCAGTTCAACTATGCGGCCCATCACGCCGTCATCGGTCACGGCTGCCTGACCCACGGCAATACCGTCCTGGGATCCCGCATTGATCAGGGCCGTGCGCACGAACGTGCCGCTCGACATGCCGATCATGCGCGCCGTCACGAAGGCGTTGCGTGGTTCGGCCACGGTCGAGAGCAGTTCACGGAAATCCTTGTTCTCGGCATCCAGCTGGCGCGCCGTCGCCTGCCAATGCAACAGGCGGCGGTTCTCTTCGCGCAACACCGCATTCTCTTCATAGACGTCGAAGAAATGATCGATCCGCGCGATTCCGGAATCAATCGCCGCCATGGGGCGCGAAACCACAGCGATCACGGGCGCGAGCACATCAACAGCCTGGGCACGCACACTGGAAACGGCGGGGTGTTCAATACGGCTGAGCACCATCAACCCGATGGCCAGGCCGGCAAACAACGGAAACGCGAAACGCTGGACCGCATAGCCCAGGGAGAGTGCCGATTTCAGCATCTGCCGTTGGCCTCCTCTTCACCTACCTCAAGCGTCAGTCCGACTGACTGTAGAGAACATGCTTGAGGGTCTTGCGGTCTTCCAGCACACGACCGGTACCCAGCGCCACACAGGAAAGCGGCTCGTCCCCGATCGAAACGGGCAAGCCAGTGGCATGGCGCAGAACGTTGTCGAGGTTGCCCAGCAACGCACCGCCGCCGGTGAGCACAATGCCCTTGTCGACAATATCGGCCGCCAGTTCCGGCGGTGTCTGCTCCAGCGCTGTTTTCACCGCTTCGATGATCTGCCCCACAGGCTCGGCAAGGCTCTCGGCAATCTGGCGCTGGCTGATGATCAGTTCCTTGGGCACGCCGTTCATCAGATCGCGGCCTTTGATCTCCAGAGTCGAGCCGTCGCCGTCATCGGGCGGGCTCGCCGAACCGATCGACTTCTTGATCCGCTCGGAGCTCGATTCACCAATCAGCAGGTTATGGGTATTGCGGATGTAGCGGATGATGGCTTCGTCCATCTTGTCGCCACCCACGCGCACGGAACGCGAATAGACAATGCCGCCCAGGGACAGCACAGCAACCTCGGTCGTGCCACCACCGATATCGACCACCATCGAGCCCGTCGGTTCGGTCACCGGCAATCCGGCGCCGATGGCGGCAGCCATGGGCTCTTCGATCAGGCCGACCTTGCGGGCACCGGCCTGGAGTGCGGCATCTTCAATGGCGCGACGTTCCACCGCGGTCGATCCCGACGGCACACACACGATGACTTCCGGGCGGGCAAAGCTCGATCGGTTGTGCACCTTGCGGATGAAATGTTTGATCATTTCCTCGGCAATATCGAAATCGGCGATGACACCGTCGCGCAGCGGACGGATCGCCTCGATATGGCCAGGCGTGCGGCCCACCATCTGTTTGGCTTCTTCGCCAACAGCGAGCACCTGGGCTTTGCCCCGGCGGTTGTCGATGGCGACCACGGAAGGTTCGTTCAGCGCGATACCGCGCGCCTTGACGTAGACGAGGGTGTTGGCCGTACCCAGGTCAATGGCCATGTCGGATGAAAAAAAGCGGGACAGCATGATGGTTCTGACGTTCTCCCGAATGCGGCATCACCCAATGATGCCGCTTGACCTGAATCTGCGCCCCCCAAAGCATCAGCGAGGCGAAATGTGCACCGCGTTGTCCGTGCTACTCCGATCAGAGTGTCACAATCACGCGTTTCCCCTGCAATTTCCGGCACCTGCGCTGCGCTTCTCATAACATGATCACGCAGCCGTCACGACCGGAAAGTGCCAAAAAGGGGCAATTTGCCCCTCTGAAAGCCCATCCTGGGGCAAGAAAACGGCGTCAGAAAGGCACCGTTGTCACAAAACGGGGCTTTGATTCGCAGTTTTTACAGACCAAAGCCCCGTTTGCAGCTCAGTTCTTGGACTTGTCGACCATCCGGTTCTTGGCGATCCAGGGCATCATGCCGCGCAGACGCTCGCCGACTTCCTCGATGGGATGTTCGGCCGCACGGCGGCGGGTTGCCTTGAAGCTGGTCTGGCCGACCTCGTTTTCCAGCATCCAGTCGCGGGCAAACTTGCCCTCCTGAATTTCGGAGAGGATCTTCTTCATCTCGGCCTTGGTCTCTTCGCCGACAATGCGCGGGCCGCGCGTGTAGTCGCCGTATTCGGCTGTGTTGGAGACCGAATAACGCATGTTGGCGATACCGCCTTCATAGATCAGGTCCACGATCAGCTTCACTTCGTGCAGCGTCTCGAAATAGGCCATTTCCGGCGCATAACCGGCTTCCACCAGGGTCTCGTAACCGGCCACGATGAGGGATGTCAGGCCTCCACAAAGCACCACCTGCTCACCGAACAGGTCGGTTTCGCATTCCTCGCGGAAGGTCGTTTCGATGATGCCGGCACGACCACCGCCGATGGCGCTGGCATAGCTGAGGCCGATTTCCTGGGCCTGGCCGCTGGGGTCCTGGTCGATGGCGATCAGGCAGGGCACGCCGGCTCCACGGGCAAATTCGCCACGCACCGTGTGACCGGGGCCCTTGGGCGCGATCATGATGACGTTGAGGTCGGGACGCGCCTCGATCAGATTGAAGTGGATGTTCAGGCCATGGGCAAAGGCGAGCGTCGCGCCTTCCTTCATGTTGGGCGCCAGGTCTTCACTATAGAGCTTGCGCTGGCCTTCATCGGGCGTGACGACCATGACGAAGTCGGCCCAGGCGGCTGCTTCGGCGGGGTTCATGACCTTCAGGCCTTCACCCTCGGCCTTGGCGCGGCTCGACGAGCCCTCACGCAGGCCGATCACCAGGTTCTCGACGCCGCTGTCTTTCATGTTCAAAGCATGGGCATGGCCCTGGCTGCCATAGCCGATAACGGCGACGTTCTTCGACTTGATCAGGTTCAGGTCGGCGTCGCGATCATAATAGACACGCATGGTTTTGGTCCTTCGTTGGTTTGGTTGGGCTGCACCGTCCCTCTCCCCCACCCGGCCACCCATCAGGGGTATGCGCGGGGGTGGCCGGTTGGGGGAGAGGGCCGGCGCCGTTCACAATTCAAATAGTCAGATCGGGTCGGGTCCGCGCGAGATCGCCACGACACCCGTTCGGGATACATCGACCAGGCCCAACGGGCGCATCAGGTCGACAAAGGCCGAGATCTTCTCGAGCGATCCGGTAATCTCGAAGACAAACGAATTGATCGTGCTGTCGACCGCACGGGCACGGAAGATATCGGCGATACGCAGGGCCTCCACACGGGTCTCTCCGCTGCTCGACACCTTCACCAGCGCCAGCTCGCGCTCGACATAGGGTCCTTCGACGGTCAGGTCGCTGGTCCGGTGTACCGGCACCAGGCGCTGCAGCTGTGCCTTGATCTGGGTGATCACCATTTCGGTACCGCTGGTCACGATGGTGATGCGCGAAAGATGCGCTGCGGCATCCACTTCGCTGACTGTCAGGGAGTCGATGTTGTAGCCCCGGCCCGAAAACAGGCCGATGACACGAGCCAGAACGCCTGGTTCGTTGTCGACCAGGACGGCGATGGTGGCTTTGCGTTGTTCTGATTTGATCACGATGAAAGTTCCCGGCGCGGGCTGTCTGGCCCCATGGCACAGACAGCGAATTGACGATGCGGATGGCAGGCGCTGTTGACGCCTATACCAGTGCCAAACCCTCGTCCGTTGAAGCCGCATCGAGCACTGCCTGCTCGTCCGGGCTCATGGTGATCTGATTGTGCGCCGCACCGGCTGGAATCATCGGATAGACGTTTTCGTTGGGATCGACCGCAACATCGACAATCACCGCGCTGGGCGTGGCGATCATTTCGGCAATCACGTCGTCCAGTTTTTCGGGATCCGAGACACGCAGCCCAACCGCCCCGAAGGACTCAGCGAGCTTCACGAAATCGGGCAGCGAATCCATGTAGCTTTCCGAATAACGCCCGCCGAAGAAGAACTCCTGCCACTGGCGGACCATGCCCATCCAGCGGTTGTTCAGGATGAAGACCTTCACCGGAAGACGGTACTGGGCAAGCGTCGCCATTTCCTGAATGTTCATCAGGATCGAGGCTTCACCGGCAACGTCGATGCACAGGGCATCAGGGTGGGCGACCTGCACACCCATGGCAGCAGGAAGGCCATAACCCATGGTCCCCAGACCGCCGGAGGTCATCCAGTGGTTGGGTTTCTCGAAATCCAGAAACTGGGCAGCCCACATCTGGTGCTGGCCCACTTCGGTCGAGATAAAGACATCGTCGCGGCCCTTCAGGTGGGCGTTGAGACGCTCCAGCGCATACTGGGGTTTGATGACCTCGCCCGACTGCGTGTACTTGAAGGAATCCCTGGCACGCCAGCCTTCGATTTCATCCCACCAGGACGCCAGCGCCTTGCCGTCGCACTTGGCCTGGCGCGATTTCCAGACCTTGATGATGTCTTCCAGGACATAGGCGCAATCGCCGATGATCGGCACATCGACCGCGATGTTCTTGTTGATCGAGGACGCATCGATATCGATGTGGATTTTCTTCGAACCCGGCGAAAACGCGTCCAGCCGCCCGGTCACGCGATCATCAAACCGCGCACCGACACACAACATGACATCGCAATCGTGCATGCACATGTTGGCTTCCAGCGAACCATGCATGCCGACCATACCGACGAAGTTCTTGTGCGACGCGGGCAGCGCGCCAAGTCCCATCAGGGTCAGCGTTGTGGGCGCACCGGTCAGGTCGGCCAGATTGGTCAGCAGCTGCGACGCTGCGGGACCGGCATTGATCACGCCGCCGCCGGCATAGATCAGCGGCTTCTTGGCATTGGCCAGCAGATCGACAGCCTGTTCGATCCTGGAGAGGTCGCCCTTGACCTGCGGGTTGTAGCTGCGATGACGTGCCTTGGCGGGCGGCAGATAGCTGCCCAGCGCGGTCATGACATCCTTGGGCAGGTCAACCACGACCGGTCCCGGCCTGCCGCTCTTGGCGACATGGAACGCCTCATGGATGGTCCGCGCCAGATCCTCGATGCTCTTCACCAGATAATTGTGTTTGGTGCAGGGCCGCGTGATGCCGACCGTATCGGCTTCCTGGAACGCGTCGTTGCCGATCAGATGGGTCGCGACCTGGCCGGTCAGACAGACCACCGGTATCGAATCCATCAGGGCATCGGTCAGACCCGTCACACAGTTGGTTGCTCCAGGACCAGAGGTCACCAGAACAACGCCGACCTTGCCGGTCGAGCGCGCATAACCTTCAGCCGCATGCACGGCACCGCCTTCCTGGCGGACCAGGATGTGGCGCAGTTGATTCTGTTGGAAGATGGCATCGTAGATCGGCAGTACCGCGCCGCCGGGGTACCCGAACAGAACGTCTACACCCTGGTCGACCAGAGCTTTGACGAGTATTTCGGAGCCGGTCATGCGGTCCTGGGCCACGATATCATCCTCCAGCAACGGGCCAGCCTGTCGGCCCTTGTGGCTAAGTGGTTGCGAAAACTTCGCTGCAATGTACAACGACCATGACATAGACACGTCAAAGCGGCGCGGCACAAGGCTCCGCGCAGCATCACAAGGGGCGGAACCTAAGCCGGAGAGGCTTTGTGGGTCAATAGAAACTGATTGACGGTCTCAAATGCCGATTCCGCAGCGGGATCAAAGCCAAATGCGGCAATCTGGAAGGAATCGGAGACCTGATTGCGAAACCAGGTGGATTGACGTTTGGCATATCGCCGTGTGCCCATCTTGGCGCGGGCGACCGCATCCTCCATTTCCAACGCACCAGCCTCAGCCGCAAGCAACTCGGCAACGCCCAGCGCGCGCATGGCCGGAAGGCTGGCATCAAGGTTTCTGGCGGCAAGCCGGCGCACCTCCTCCCGTGCTCCATGGGCCATCATGGCATCAAAACGGATATCACACAGGTCATAGAGCGCCTGACGCGGCGGCATCAGGGTGATGTAGAGCAAGGGGCCGCGCCAGCCGCCTTCCCGTGGCTTTGCCTGCCAGTGTGACAACGGCCTGCCGGTGGCCTCCATGACCTCCAGCCCACGCTGAATACGCTGACTGTCGCCAGGTGCCAGTTCGGCCGCCAGATTCGGGTCGCGTTCCGCCAGTTCGCCATGCAGGACGGCCGATCCCTCTGTCTCCATGCGATGGGTGTAGGCCCCACGGATCCCCTCAGGCACGTCGGGAATCGGTGACATGCCGAACCGGAAGGCGTTGAGGTAAAACCCGGTGCCGCCGACCAGAATTGGCACAGTTCCGCGCGCCAGAACTGCATGGGCCGCCGCTCTTGCTTCTTCATGCCAGTGTCCGACCGAGCAGCGCTGTGCTGCATCCATGTGGCCAAACAGATGATGCGGACAACGTTCCAGGTCACCATCCCCCGGCCGGGCCGTTAGAACCCGCAGATCACCATAGACCTGCATGCTGTCGGCGTTGATCAGTTCGCCACCGATGGCTTCGGCCAGCCGCAGGGCGAGCCCGGACTTGCCGGATGCCGTGGGGCCACCGAGCAGGATCACCGGCCCGCTTGTCTGGTTTGGGAGCACCGCCTAGGTTCCCGCCATGGAACATGCACTCACTCTGGTCACCGCCCCGGACGGCCCTGCCATCGATGATCTCGCCGCGTCTGTTGCCGGGCGTCTGCATGGCCGGGTCGTCTGGCTCGACGAAGGCCGTGCCGTCGATATCCTGTTTGAAGCGGCAAGTGATGCAGCCGCGTGCGAGATCGCCGCGACCCTCATCGGGGAACGGCCCATCGACATGGCCGTCCAGCCGCGCCATGGGCGCGCCAGGAAGTTGCTGGTGGGCGATATGGATTCCACGTTCATCACCGTTGAGTGTATCGATGTTCTGGCCGCCCGCGCCGGTCTGGGCGATGCGGTCGCTGCGATTACGCAGTCCAGCATAAGGGGCGAGCGCGATTTCAGCGACTCCTTGCGCGAACGCGTCGCCCTGCTGAAGGGGGCCGGTGAAAGCCTGCTGCAGGACGCATGGAACGAGGACGTTGCCATGATGCCCGGCGCCCGAACCCTGCTTGCCACCATGAAGCACCACGGCGCGCAGACCGCCCTGGTCTCAGGTGGTTTCACATGGTTTACCGAACGGGTCGTCGCCCAACTGGGCTTTGATCATCATCGCGCCAACGTTCTTGAGATCCGTGACGGCATCCTGACCGGCAAGGTCATCGAACCCGTGCTGGACCGCGACGCCAAGCAGGTCATTCTGGGTGAACTCCACCGCGCGCTTGGCCTCTCGATCAGCGAGACCCTGACCGTCGGCGATGGCGCCAACGACATCGCCATGCTCGGGGCTGCCGGGCTGGGCGTTGCCTACCACCCGGTCCCTGCCGCCGCTGAAGCAGCCGACGCGATCGTCCGCCATGGCGATCTCTCAACCCTGCTTTTTTACCAGGGCTATCACCGCAGGGCGTTCGTCGGGATCGACTGATCCGCGATCCCGCGCCCTACTCGCCCAGTTGCACGGCCAGATACTGGGCGTCCCCGTTGCGTTCGACACGCACCACGATGGAGCGGGATTCCCTGTCACGCGCGGCCTCGACCTCCTCGGCCATGTCTACCACGGTTGTCACCGCCTCCTTGCCCACTTCCAGCACCAGGTCGCCGGGCAGGATGCCGGCACGCATGGCCGGGCTGCCGGGTTCCAGATCGGTCACGATCAGGCCCTGAACATTGGGGTCCAGGCCCATCTGTTGGGCGATTTCGGGCGTGGCCGGGCGCACGATCATGCCCAGAACATTGTTGGAGACCGGCTTTTGCTTGTCGTCTTCATCGCCGCTCTGACCGCCTTCGGCACCCGACGCCAGTTGCTGCTCGAACTCCTCGAGTTCACCCAGCACGACATCAAAGGTCATTTCCTCGCCATTGCGGATGACGATGACCTCGGCGGCACGGCCGACCTCGGTTTCGGCAACGGCACGGGGCAGCTCGCGCATCTCGGTGATCTCGGTGCCGTTGAAGCTGACGATAACATCGCCGGCTTCCAGGCCCGCACCTTCTGCGGGACCATCGGGCGTCACGCTGGCCACCAGAGCGCCACCATCGCCGGGAAGACCGAAGGCCTCGGCAATTTCGGGCGTGACCGACTGGATACGCACACCCAGCCAGCCGCGGCGGGTGCGCCCGAATTCCTTGAGCTGATCCACGACGCGCATGACCAGATTGGACGGCACCGCAAACCCGATGCCCACGGAACCGCCGGAAGGCGAATAGATCGCGGTGTTCACACCGATCACCTCGCCATCCATGTTGAACAGCGGACCGCCGGAATTGCCGCGGTTGATCGGCGCATCGGTCTGCAGAAAGTCATCATAGGGGCCGGAACGGATATCGCGCTGACGTGCCGAAATGATGCCGGCGGTCACCGAACTGCCAAAGCCAAAGGGATTGCCGATCGCCAGAGCCCAGTCGCCAACACGCACGACATCGGAATCGCCAAAGCCGACAAACGGCAACAGGTGATCGGCCTCGACCTTCAGCAACGCGATATCGGTCTTGGGGTCGGTACCCACCAGGGTCGCTTCCAGTTCCGTGCCGTCATCGAGAACCACGACAATCTTGTCGGCGGCTTCGATCACGTGGTTGTTGGTGACGACATAACCCTCGGCATCGACAATGAAGCCCGAGCCCAGGGAGATCGGCATGCTTTCCTGGGGTACCTCGCCGCCGTAACGATCAAAGAACTCCTGGAAAAACTCATCGAACGGCGAACCTTCCGGCACGCCAGGCAGACCATCGCCTGATCCCGACACAAAGGTCTCGGTCGAGATCGAGACGACCGCGGGCGTCAGTTCCTCGGCCAGATCGGCAAAGCTCTCGGGCGCACCCCGTGCCTCGGCCAGATTCGGTGCCACGGCAAGCGGCATCAGGATCAGGGCAAGAAAAAATCCGAGAACACGTTGGGTCATCACATTCGGTCCTTTGTTGTCGTCGTCACATCATCGCGAAGGTCGCTCGCTCAGCCGCGAATCAACCAGACCAGCAAGACGCCCGTCAAGGCGACTGTCAGCCCTGTCAGCCGCAGAACCGACACCGGTTGTGCCAGCATATGCAGCATGGCCTTCTTCATACCCTGTGGGAACAGGGCATAGGCCGCACCTTCGATAAACAAAGCGATAGCGACCGCCGTGAACAGATCTGTCATGGCCAGCCGCTATCGTCTGTCAGGCAACCGGGAATCCGCGAACCCTGCTTCAGGGAGCGTTCCCGGCCCGGTCTGCATCGGCTTCACCACCCACGCCAAGACCCTCGAAACTGTTGAGGAAGCGCAGGAAGTCGCCATCGGGCGACATCACCATCGTGGTATCGTCGGCGTTCAGGGCGCCGCGATAAGCCTGCATGGTCCGGTAGAACGTGAAGAACTCGACATCCTGGCCGAAAGCATCGGCAAATATGCGGACAACTTCACCGTCGCCCTCACCACGCAGGATCTCCGAGGTACGCTGGGCCTGCGAAAGCAGCACGGTCCGGGTTCGGTCCGCCTCTGCGCGGATACGCAGGGACTGTTCCTCACCCTCGGCGCGGATCTCGCTGGCTTCCCGCTCACGTTCGGTCTGCATCCGTCGGAAAATCGCCTCGCTGTTTTCCTTCGGCAAGTCCGTGCGCTTGATACGCACGTCGATGACATCGACACCGAACTGCGCGGTTGCCGTCACCATATCGAGGCGGATTTCGTCCATCAGTGCCTGACGTTCGCCCGACACCACATCCACCAGGCTCACCCGACCGATGTTCTCGCGCAGGGTTGCCGTCAGTGCCTGCAGCATCAGGGGCTCGAAGTTCTCGACCGAAACGGCCGCGTTCTTGAACTTCAGGGGATCGACAATCCGGTAAAGTGCGAACGCATCGACCACCAGACGCTTCTGATCGGCTGCGGTCACCTGTTCGGGCTGCCCGTCAACCTGAAGCACACGCTTGTCGTAATAGACAACATCCTGCCAGGGCCATTTGAAGTTGAGGCCCGGCTCGTTGACCACACGCTTGGGATCACCGAACTGCACCACGATACCCTGGTCGCGCTCGGTAATGATGAAGTAGGACATCGACCCCACGATCAGAACGACCGCCAGGACAATCACCGAAACGATGGTTTTCACGTTCATGGCGTGTCTCCCGTGCCGCGTCGCAACTGGTCAAGCGGCAGGTAGGGCACAACACCCTGACCACCCACGGAACCGCTGTCGAGAATGATCTTGTTCATGTCCTGCAGCACGGTTTCCATGGTTTCGAGATAGATGCGCCGACGCGTCACGTCTTCAGCACCGACATATTCGTTGTAGACCGAGATGAAACGCGCGGCGTCACCCTCAGCCTCGTTGATGACCTGTTCCTTGTAGGCTTCGGCCTCCTGGATCATGCGTTGTGCTTCACCGCGGGCAACCGGAACAATCTGGTTCTGATAGGCCTGTGCCTCGTTGATCGCACGTTCCTGGTCAGCGCGCGCTGCCTGCACGTCACGGAACGCATCGATCACCGCGGCCGGCGGATCAACACTCTGGAGTTCGACCTGGGTCACCAGAATACCGGCACCCAGCAGGTTGAGCTGCTCCTGGGTCAGCGCCAGGGTCTCCTGCTCGACCGCGGCACGGCCTTCTGCCAGCGCTGTGGAAAGGGCCGTCTGGCCGATCACCTGGCGCATGGCGCTCTCTGCTACGCGCTTTGTCGTTGCTTCGGGGTCGGCGACGTTGAAGAGGAACTCACCAGCATCGCTGATCTTCCATTTCACGACGAACTGGACATCGATGATGTTTTCATCTCCGGTCAGCATCAGGCTCTGATTCTGCGTCGCACCAACGGTGAACTGCTGAATCTCGGTCACCTTGGGCGTGAAGACCTCACCGATCGGGGACGGCCAGTTGTACTTCAGGCCCGGCGTGGTCGTGTCGACCCATTTGCCGAACACCATCACCACGCCCTGCTCGTTGGTGTCGACGCGATAGATACCGCTCGCCATCCAGACACCAACTAGAATAACGAGGACGATCGCAATGCCGCGTCCACCGCCAAAGCCGCCGGGGACAAAACGTTTCCCCTTGTCCTGCATGCGCCGGATCAGGTCTTCAAGATCAGGTTGCTGACCTCCGCCACCACCACCGCCGCCGCCAGTGGGACCGCGGCCCCAGGGGCCACCGCCGTCACCACTTCCGCCGCCGCCTTGCCAGCCACCGCCGCCTTGATTGTTCCAGGCCATGTTTTCCGCCTTTTATAAGCCTCACCAGACACCACATGGGTGTCGTACAGGCTTAAAGTGTGGGTTGCCGCGTCGAGTTCAAGGCTTATAAGACACACCACGCAGAGCCGCAACGCGGAGCCGAGGGTTCTGCACCCACCCGATTGAAGTTAGGGAGTCCCCATGGCGCGGGTCACCGAGGACGAAGTGCGCAACGCCCTGCAGGGCGTCATCGATCCCCAGAGCGGGAAATCCATCATGGATCAGGACATGGTCCAGGGCCTTGTGGTCAAGGACGGCAATGTCGGTTTTGTGATGGAAGTCCCGGCCGAACGTGGCCAGGAACTCGAGCCGGTGCGCCAGAAGGCCGAAGCGGCCGTGAAGGCGCTTTCCGGCGTCCTGTCTGTTACCGCCGTCATGACCGCACACAAGGCCGCGGGCGCCGGCGCAGCCCCCAAACAGGATGGTGCTGCGCCACAGGCCAAACAGGCCGGCGAAAAAGCCGGTGTCGACAACATTCCAGGCATCAAACACATCGTCGCCGTGGCCAGCGGCAAGGGCGGTGTGGGCAAATCCACCACCGCCGTCAATCTGGCGCTGGCCCTGGCCGGGCTTGGCCAGAAGGTCGCCCTGCTCGATGCCGATATCTATGGCCCCTCGGCGCCGCGTTTGCTCGACCTCAAGGGCAAGCCCGAAACCGACGGCAAGAAACTCTGGCCAAAGGAAGCCTATGGCATCAAGGCGATGTCGATCGGCCTGCTGATCGAGGAAGACCAGCCCATGGTCTGGCGCGGTCCCATGGTGCAGAGCGCGCTCGAACAGATGCTGCGCCAGGTCGAATGGGGCGAGATCGACGTCATGATCATCGACATGCCCCCGGGCACGGGCGACGCCCAGCTCACGCTGACCCAGCGCGCGCCCCTGGCCGGCGCCGTCATCGTCTCGACGCCCCAGGACCTGTCCCTCATCGATGCCCGCAAGGGGCTCAACATGTTCAAGAAGGTCGATGTCCCGATTCTGGGCATCATCGAAAACATGAGCTACTTCACCTGCCCCCATTGCGGCGGACGCACGGATGTCTTCGCCCATGGCGGTGCCCATGCCGAAGCCGATTCACTGGGTGTGCCGTTCCTGGGTGAGATCCCGCTCGACATCAAGATTCGCGAGACCTCAGACGGTGGTCACCCCATCGTCGTCAGCGATCCCGACGGCCCCCATGCGGCAAGCTACCGGTCCATCGCTGCTGCCGTGCTCGAACGTATCGAAGGCACCCAGCGCACCGCACCCCGCATCGTCATCCAGTAGACCTGCAGGACGGCGCGCGCCGGGAACGATTGCGCGCAAACGCCCGACGCCTGAGGGGCCAGATCCAAAGGGCACAAGCCCTTTGGAAGACCGCGACTGCGGTCCGCGCAAACTTGCGCGAGCCAAGGGAGGCCAATGCCTCCCGCCCGGCGGCTGAGGGAGAAAAGAAAGAAACCAGACTGTTGCCAGCCCGGTTTCGACTTCAAAACCTGTGTGTGCGATCAGGGCGTCAGGCGGTGCACCCAGTCCCTGTAGTTCTGCATATCGACTTCAAAGAAACCGGTATTGCACTGCTCATCACCGATGATGGTGAAGGCGTTGGGCTCATGGGTGCAGAAGAAGTACTCGCCGTCCCACCAGGTACGGCCATCGGCCGTCTCGGCGAAGAGATAGCGGTACCGGCCCTGAAGCTGACCCGATTCCAGGATCACACACTGGTTGGGACGAACCTCCCACCAGCCTTCCGAAACCCAGTCACCTTCATAGTCGCTGTAGTAGCCATAGGCCGCATAGATGGTCTGTTTGAAATCATTGCATAACGTGAAATCAGCAGACGCCGGGCGCGCCCCAAGCGATACACCCCCCACCATCAGCGCGGCGAAAAGGAATTTCATCATAGTCTTCATTACGGCTTCTCCATGCGTGTCGGTCTTCTCACGTACATTGTGGCCCAAAGCCTACGTTTGGGGCAATTGCTCCATCGGTATTATGTCAGGTGTCACACCTATGCCGCAGCCTGCTCAAGCGTTTGGGAGGCCACGCCCAGCCGCTCACCAGCAGCAACAAACGCTTCCCAGGCAGGCTTGGCCAGAGGGATGCCCTGCTCCAGCCGGAGTCTCTTTGCCGCCCGCTCAGGCTCACCCGCCAGCATGATGGTTTCGTGACCCTGTGCCGTCGCACTGGATCGCACCCACTCGGTCACGGCATCAATCTCGGACGCCATACCTGCAAACCCGCCCAGCGCATCTGGGTTAATCAGGATCGAGAGCATGCCGTTCAGCGTCGTGTCGTCCACATGGTTTTCGGGTTTGCTGACACCGCCACCGGTCAGGGCACCGCCCAGCAGTTCGCACAGCATGGCAAGGCCCCCGCCCTTGTGTTCGCCCATGGCCAGCAAAGCGCCACCCCGGGTATCTGGAATCATCGTGGCGGGGTCACGTGTCGCCAGCCCATCGGCTGCCACCATCGTGCCCTCAGGCAGGGCTTCTCCCTTGTCATGGGCGACACCGACCTTGCCAAAGGCGATCCTGGACGTCGCGAAATCGAGCACAAACGGCGCATGGTTGTTCGTGCCGGGAATGCCTGCGCAAAACGGATTGGTGCCCAGCCGGCTTTGACGGCCGCCCCAGGGGGCGACCATGGGATTATGGCCGATCACGTTGACGAAATGGAGCGAGATCAGGCCCGCTTCCAGACAGACCTCCGCCCAGTGTCCGATACGGCCCAGATGATGGCTGTTGGCCAGCGCGACCAGGGCGACACCATGCTCGCGCGCACGTTCGATGCCCTTCTCCATGGCAAGGGCGCCGGCAACCGCGCCGAAGCCGCGATGCCCGTCGATCTTCAGCACCGCACCGCCATCAAGAACCAGTTCCGGGCGGGCTTTGGGATCGAGCCCGCCATTGGCCAGGCAGTCCACGTAATAGGTCACCATCTGGATGCCGTGGCTGTCGTGGCCCGACAGATTGGCCTCGACCAGCATGGCGGCCACCGCACGCGCGGTTGGCGCATCCGCACCGCCTGCCTCAAACACCAGAGTAATTGCCTGCCGCAGGCCATCATGGCCGAACAGCAGCATGGCGCTCATGGCGCGATCACGGCCTGGAGTTCGTCCCAAACGCGCTTGGAAAGGCCGCTGCTGGCGGCATCGACCGATTCTCCGGCCAGCAAACGTTTCAACACGGCAATCTGGCCTGCCGTCAGGCTGGCGCCGCCCATGCGGTTTTCGACAAAGGCGTCATAGGCCAGCGGCACCCAGCGCCTGACCGTCTCCAGCATGGCTTCGGCATAGACCCGGATCTCGTATTGCGCATGGGGGTCGGCGCGCAGCGATAGAAAGTGGAAGAGATTGTGCAGATCCACCTTCCAATACCACTGGGTATAGATGTTGAGCGGCAGGTTCATGCGCGCCAGTTCGCGCGCCAGTCCCTGGCGTTCGGGGTCGCCGTTCTCGCCCTCGTTCAGCATGGTCTCATAATGGCGATAGGTCTGGTCGGCATCGCCCTTGAGCGTATCGAGCACCCATTGGGCTTCCTCGCCCTCCAGCACATCACCCCGGCCCTGCCGGTTGCTCACCGACTGGGCGGCAAGCTGCTCAGGGGCGGGAATGTAGAACTCCCGGTCCAGGATCGAGTAACGCGCGGAATACTCGTTCACGTTGGCCGTGCGGTGGCGGATCCACTGACGCGCGACGAAGACCGGCAGCTTCACGTGGTACTTGATCTCGCACATCTCGAACGGCGTCGAATGGCGATGGCGCATCAGATAGCTGATCAGACCGGCATCCGACTGCACCGACTTCGTGCCCCGGCCATAGGAAACCCGCGCGGCCTGAACAATCGCCTCGTCGTCACCCATATAGTCGATGACCCGCACAAACCCGTGGTCGAGCACCTGGAGGGGTTCATAAAGAACCTCTTCCAGTGCCGGGGAAACCGCCCGCCTGGTCGCTGCAGTCTGCTCACGTTGTGCGGCGATTTCCGCGGCCTGATCGTCTGTAAGGGGCATGCCGGTTCCGGTTGCATCACGTTGAAACCGCACCATACCCACGCCCGCGCCCGCCTCCAAGCAACCTTCACCGGCAACCCCAACAAGGCTGTGTATGGCTGTTCGCAGACCAAAAAAACTCGGCACGCGGAGACGCGGAGAACGCGGAGTTCGAACCCATGCTCAAGAACTGCGCCTTCACCTGGAACGGCTTCAAGAGATCATAAAACGATCCCAAAATCACACCGGCACGCACAGCTTGCGCACGCAGAATCCGGCAGCCGGCACGAAACACCTCCGCGAACTCCGCGTCTCCGCGTGCCGAATCTTTTTTGGTTTTCGATCTCGACGCACGTGGGGACCCGCAACATTGGCAATTGCGCGTGATAGCACCTATATATGAGGGGTTCGGTTCGCCGGACTATGACAATAAACGCTGTTCGGAATAAGCATTGCGGACGTGGGGGCAGTACCCACCGCCTCCACCATTTAGGGGGGCGAACCAGGCTCGACGTGTGTGGTAAAGGTCCAGTTTTTGTCCGGTATGATATCCGCCGTTATCGGGTCTTATCTACAAACGCCAATGATAACAACGAGGCGTTCGCTGTCGCTGCATAAGCGATAAGCGCGGTCCGGAGGGCACCGGGCAACAGAAGCCCTCCACTGTTTCGGCTTGAAGGAGCCACTAGTAGGGGCCAAGCTCGCGTTATGACGGATGTGCTCGATTACGATCTGATGGTCGACAACGCCCTGCGCGGTGTGATGGTAAGCGCCATCGAACTCGTCACGCGTGAAGGCCTGCCCGGCGATCATCATTTCTATATCACCTTCCGCACCGACCACCCCCGCGCGCGCGTCGGCGACGATCTCAAGGACAAGTATCCCGAAGAGATCACCGTGGTCATGCAGCACCAGTTCTGGGATCTCACGGTCGACGACAAGGGCTTCACCCTGGGCCTTTCGTTCAACCAGGTGCCCCAGACCCTCTACATTCCCTTTGCCGCGGTGACGGCGTTCGTCGATCCCAGCGTCAAGTTCGGCCTCCAGTTCCGGCCCCAGGCCGCCAACGACGCCGAAGACGACGATGAAGAGACCGGCGGCGGCGCCCTGGTGGAAAGCGGTGATACGCCCCATCAGATCCAGCCAACCGATGGCGAAGCCCCGGACGCTGATTCCGACAACGTCGTTGCCCTCGACCACTTCCGCAAAAAGTAGCGAACGCAGGGCGTTCGCGCAGCGGGTCGTTGCTGCACTGACGCCGCTGGGGCCTGTGCGAGCCCAGCCCATGTTCGGCGGCCACGGCATCTTCCTCGACGATCTGATGCTGGGCCTCACGCTCGACAACCAGCTCTGGCTGAAAGCCGACGACCTCAACCGCAGCCTCTATGTCGACGCGGGCTCCCACTGCTTTGTCTACAAACGCATGGGCAAGCCCGTCCAACTGGGCTTCTGGTGCGTCCTGCCCGAAATCTGGGCCGATCCCCACGACCTCATCGCCTGGGCCGAAAGCGCCTTTGCAGCCGCCAAACGGACCAGGGCCCGGAAACGGTGCCGTCAGCAGGTTTGCATGACTGCCAGCGCAGCCTGATAGCAAGGTGCCGGGCGCCATGACGCAAGCGCCCATGACCGGTGATCCGGCGGCTCCGCCACGGCACGTTCACGCTCCAGATCAGCCGTAAATCGGGCAAAAGGAAGTGCCTTGATACCACCGACGCTCTTGGCAACGGCTTCCTTGCGGGTCCACAGCGGCATGAATGCCCGGCGTCGCTCCATCCGGCCCATCGCGCTCCAGGCCCAACGTTCCCGGCTCGAAAAGAAACCGGCAACCATCGCGTCAGCCTCCGGGGGCACAACATCGCGCTCCACATCGATCCCGACACAAGGCATGGCTCCGCCATCCTGCACCACGGCGATCACAGCGAGGTCGCCGCAGTGGCTCAGATTGAAGTTGCAACCGGAAACACAGGGTCTTCCGTTTTCATCCCGTGCCATCACCAACGACCCGGGCGCACATCCCAACACCATGCCCAGTATCCGACGCAACGCGGAACGTCGCGCCAGAAACCTGCGCCGGTGCAATGGCGAACGGAACCGGCCCGCCATCTCTTCGTGCGACAGCTGCGTCCACATGATGGGCTCCGTCGAAAGATCGACGGTATGCACATCGACGCCGGGCAGCATGTCGCTGTGAAGGGTCATTCCACGCTCACAGCGTCATCAGGCGTTGCATGTGGCCGGCGAACAGATCGGCCATGCGTCGGATCGTCTCCGCCCGGTAATTCTGCTGCGTATAGAAGAACTTCATGCGAAACGCGTCATCCATCAGATAGGCATAGATGTGGAGGTGATAGTCGGCCAGATTCTCGGCTGCCACGGTATCGGGAACGTCGGTCAGAGAGGCATCGGGCACCTGAAACAGCGTGCCGTCGTAGTTGTGCTGCCAGACATCGCCGATGTACTGGAACAGGGTCTTCACCTCGTCGTATTGCGCCAGTTCAGCGACACGCGGATCGTCTGCGTAATAGCGCAGTGCGCTGTGTCCCAGACCGTTGTCGGGAAATGCGCGCAACTGCGCCCCGACCGCTTCAAGCGCCCCGGCGAGAGCAGCACCTTCAACCGGTTCGCCGTCAGGCATGTCCCCCGGAAGCCGGAACGTGACGGGGGTATGGGTGATGAACCATCCCACCGTGCGCGAGACATCAGCATCACGGATCGCGGTCTCGCGTCCGTGTGCCACCTTGTGAAAGATCAGGTTGCGTTGGCCGCTCAGGTCGCGTGCGGTCAGCAGCAATGCGGTAAAGATGCTGTCGAGCAGGCGGGTCTGAAACCCGCCCTGCAGCCGGTCCCGTGCACGGCCAACCGTTTCGGCATCAAGCACATCAAACCCATGGGGAATGATGTCGCTCTGCAACGCGCCGCCGCGCGGATCATCCTCTGGAAATCCCGAGACGTCCCGCCCGGCCTCCAGCCAGGTCTCCCACTGCTCCTGTGCCGCACCGGTGCGGGCGTAGTCTATTGGCCTGCCCCACAGAGGTGGTCCACCTTCTATGTTAGAGTCCGGCGGTTATGGTCGCCCTGCTGGGCTGACCGGAGCGTAGCGTAGGGCAGACCTGCAGGGCGGGGCAAGATGGCTTCGGGAGCGGGTGGTTTGTAGCC
>CALIUG010000138.1 GCA_938048755.1 uncultured Alphaproteobacteria bacterium | reverse complement strand
CGACCATGGATACGACAACAGGAGAAAACGGTGCCTGAAATCACATTGCGATACCTGAGCGGTCCCGACATCGATGCGCTCGACCTGACCTGTGACGAGATTCTCGATGCCATCGAAGGCAGCCTGGCCGCACAGGGGCGTGGAGAGACCGTGGTGGAACCGCGTATGCATCTGGTCGCCGACCCGGCCTTCCGTGGTCATTTCAACGTGTTGCGCGGCTACATCGCGCCCCTGGGCGTAGCCGGTGTGAAGGTCGTGAGCGACTACATCGACAACTGGCAGCGTGATCTCCCTTCCGAGATGGCCCTGGTCAATCTGTTTGACGCCAGGACAGGCGTGCCGCGCGCCGTGGTCGACGCCACGGCCATCACCGAGATGCGCACGGGCGCGGTGACGGCGGTGGGCGCGAAGTATCTCGCTCCCTCCAACCCGCGCAAATTGGGGCATATCGGTGCCAGGGGAACTGCCTACTGGAACGTCCGGCTGCTGGATCACCTGTTCGACTTCGAGGAAATCCGGGTCCATTCAAGGCGGCCCGAAAGCCGTGATGCCTTTGGTGCACGCCTATCCGAGGACTTGGGCAAGGAAGTCATCGTGACTGAGGACTGGCAGAGCTGTCTGGAAGGCGCCGATATCATGGTCGAGGCCTCGCGCCTGGATACACCCACACCGCTCTTCAGGACCGAATGGATCAAGCCCGGTGCTCTGGTCATTCCCTATGGCACGGTGAGCGCGGTGGAAGACGATTTCACCGATGTCATGGACAAGGTCGTGGTCGATGACTGGGGCCAGTGTCTGATCGGCCCCTTCGGCTGCCTGCGCCGCCATATCGACGGCGGCAAGGTGACGCGGGAGTCCATCCATGGAGAACTGGGACAGATTTGCGCGGGTCATCTGTCTGGGCGTGAAAGCGATGACGAGACCATCCTGCTCTGGCATCGCGGGCTCTCCACCTCCGACATCGCGCTGGCCCATGCCATGCTGGAAAAGGCGGACCGCATGGAACTGGGCCACACGCTGCCCTATGCGTGATCCAGCGTGTCAGGCCAACCAGGTCCGATAGGTTCTGGCTGTGGGTTCCATGATCAGAATCCGGTGGTTGTTGGTGTCGGCCAGCAGGAGTTCACCCGATCCGGTGACCGCGACACCGGCGGGTTCACCAAGGCGCAGGCAGACCGGGTCCAGACAGGTCATGCCCGGTTCCAGATCCCGCACGGTGCCGGCTTCGAGATCCAGAAACCGGACGGCACGGTTGTAGCTGTCGGCAACCACGAGGCCATCGCCGCGCCATGCCAGGCCAAGAGCATGCTGGAAGCGTGCGTCGGCCAGCGGACCGTTCTGGTGCCCGAAATCAAACAGGCCGGTGCCCACCAGCGTCGAGACCGTGTCGGTCCGAAGATCTAGAACCCGGATGGAGGATGTCTCGCTGTCGGCAAAGAAGAGACGTCCGCCCGCTTCATCCAGCGCCAGACCGCTGGGCTGGGCGAGCACGGCCTGACCACAGGCATCACCGTCGACCAGGGCTTCAGCACCCGTCCCCGCAAGACGCGCAACGGTCATCTCGCCCAGATCCAGTACGCCGAGCTGATGGCTTCCGGCGTTGGCAATCAGAAGGCGGCCATTGAGCAGTTCGAGATCCCATGGCGAGGCAAGGGCCGTTGTCGCAGCCGGTGAAGGTGCGCCCAGAATACCACCGCGCCTTCCCGTCCCTGCAAGGGTCGTCACGACACCGCTGCTGCGGTCGATCGCCCGGATGGCGTGGTTTCCGGTATCGGCGACATAGACGTGCGCAGCATCGGAAATCAGCCCCTGTGGTGCGTGAAAGGCTGCTGTTTCTGCTGATCCATCGGCAAAACCGGGGTGACCGGAGCCGATCCGTTGCCGGATGGCACCGGCATCATCAAGCAGAACAATCTGGTGGTGGCCGGTATCGGCAAGTGCCCAGCCCCCGCCCTGGAGCGCCTTGATCTTGCCGGGAAAGGAGAGGTTGCCGGTTTCGCAAACCGATGGCACCAGCTCCGTCAGGCGTGGTTCAAGAGCGCCCTGCTCCCTGCCCTGCCTGACGAGATCATCCACCGCCTGGAGCAGCCGGTCGGGGTCAGGCTCACCCGAGGCGTGGCCGATGACGTATCCCCCGGGATCGAGGAACACCAGGGTGGGCCAAGCGCGCACGGCATATTCACGCCAGATCGTCATGTTGGGGTCATGCACAACGGGATGACGGATGTCGTAACGCTGGATCGCTGCGGCCACGTTGCCTGCCTCGCGCTCGGCAAAGAACTTGGGCGTGTGGACGCCGATCACCACGACGTCCTCGGGATAACGCTCTTCGATCCGGCGCAGCATCGGCAGGATGTGCAGACAGTTGATGCAACAGAAGGTCCAGAAGTCGAGAATTACGAACCGGCCACGCAAGTCGTCGAGCTTCATGGGTCCGGCAACGTTGAACCAGGTCGTCGCCGGGCGATCGATCTCGGGCGCGCGGACCGGTGCGTTCATACCGGCGTCGTCGCCTGCACGGATTCCTCGTTCTCAAGGTGCGAGACATTCCCGTCCGACGACAGGATGATCGCGATGGGCCGCGTGGCACGGAACTGGGCAAAGACGATCATGGCAATGACCGTGATCGGAACGCTGAGGAACATGCCGATCACGCCCCAGATACTGCCCCATACGGCCAGCGAGATCAGGATGACCAGGGGGCTGAGGCTGAGCGACTTACCCATCATCTTGGGCTCAACGACGTTACCGGTGATGATCTGAGTCGCGCCCAGTGACACCGCGACAATGATGAACGGTGTCAGGGGTTCGTCGAACTGCACAAGGGTCTGGAGCAGCGGAAACACGATGCCCAGGATCGAGCCGATGGTGGGAATGTAGTTGAGCAGGAAGATCAGCACGGCCCAGAACTCGGCGTAGTCGACGCCCACGGCAAGCATCACCAGATAGGAGATCCCGGCCGTTGCAATCGACAGCAGGGTCTTGACCCACAGATACATGCGGATATCGGTGTTGATGCGCTCGATGATGTGTTTGACGCGAGCACGCCGTGCCTCGTCGTTGCCGACCACGGCATCCACCTTGGCGCTGAAGCCGCTCTGTTCGATGAGCAGGAAGATCACATAGACCAGGATGATGCCGACATTGCCCAGGAAACTGGCAACACCGGAGGCAAGCTCCCCGGCGACGCTGCCCAGATTGATCTGCTTGCGCAGCTGATCAACGGTCGGCAGTTCGCCCAATCCAAGATAAGTCACAGCCTGCTGCAACAGGCGTTCCACATTGGTCTGATAGGTCGGCGCGGCCTTCACGACCTGACCGATGTTGTCGCTGGTCAGGTCAACCAGCGCGGAAAGCACAGCAACAAAGGTCAGCACCGCAAAGGTCATGGCAAGCCACGGCGGGACGGTGTAGCCCCATGTTCCGAGCCTTGCGTAGGTCTTGGCCAGCGTGGAAATCAGGTACCAGAACACGATGGCGACAACAAAGGGCAGAATGAGCGCCTTGCCGATGATCATCAGATAAAGCGTGAATCCGGCAATCGCGAAGTAAAGCGCAAAGCTCAGGAGGTTCATGCCGTGACAGCCCTTCGATTCGCTGGGGAGGCATCATTGCGCACCCACACTGACCCGACAACTGGCGCTTGCATACATCATTGTGTCGATTCTGGACCACTGCGTGACGACCGTGGCTGCACTTCCGCCACAGTTTGTTGACATAAGTGATGGAGTGAAAACAATGGCGTCAAGAACCCTGCGGTTCGACCGCCGGGGCAGTTCGTGAACAATGGGGCTCACTCGCCAATCGGGAGAACACATCGATGGCACATCATAGTTACTTCAATAAGTTGCAGGAGCAGCTTGCGGAGGGTCGTCTCGACCGCCGCGAGTTCGTTCGTTATTCCTCACTTCTGGGCGTATCGGCCGCCACGGCCTACACGGTCGGCGCCGGCATCGTCGGTGAAGACTTCGCGCCTAAGGCCGTTGCACAGGATATGCCCATGGGCGGATCGCTGCGTCTGGCCATGCGTATTCCGGTCATCAAGGACCCGCATACCTTTTCCTGGGTCATTGACTCCAATGTCGTGCGTCAGGTCTGCGGTTATCTGACCCGCACCGGCACCGACAATGTGACCCGTCCCGACCTGCTGGAAAGCTGGGAAGTCAGCGACGATCTGCTGACCTGGACGCTGAATGTCCGTCAGGGTGTCATGTGGCACGATGGCAAGGCCTTCACGGCTGAAGACATCGCATGGAACCTCAATCATGTGCTCAATCCCGAGACCGGTTCGTCCGTGCTGGGCCTGATGCAGGGCTACATGATGAACGACGATGCGACGGCACTTTGGGACGCCAACGCGATCGAGATCGTCGATGATCACACGATCCGTCTGAACACGCGTTCGCCCAACATCGCGATTCCTGAACATGCCTTCCATTATCCGCTGCTGATCCTGGATCCCAGCGAGGGCGGTACGTTCGAGGTTGGTTCCAACGGCACCGGTGCCTTCACACTGACCGAGTTCGTGGTCGGCGAGAAAGCCACCCTGACCAATGCCAACCACGACGCCTGGTATGGCGACGGTCCCTACCTCGACACCCTGCAGTTTATCGATCTGGGTGATGATGCTTCGGCGGCGATCGGTGCGATTGCATCCAAGCAGGTCCATGCCATCGACGAAGGCGATATTGTCCAGCTTGATGCGTTCAAGGCCATGCCGCATGTCGAGGTCATTCCGGCCAATACGGCCCAGACCGGCGTGGCACGTGGCCAGGTCGATCAGGCTCCGTTCGACGATGCACGTGTGCGCAAGGCCCTGCGTCTTGCCATCGACACGCCGTCGGTCCTTCAGGCTGCCCATCGTGGCCTGGGTGCCCCGGCAGAGCATCATCATGTTGCACCGATCCATCCCGACTATGCCGAGCTGCCGTTCATGGCGCGCGACGTCGAAGCCGCCAAAGCCCTGCTGGCCGAAGCCGGTCACGGTGACGGGCTCGAGCTTGAAATCGCCTGTAAGAAGGACCCGGCTTGGGAGCTTCTGGCAGTTCAGGCCATGGTCGAACAGTGGAAGGAAGCCGGTATCGACGTGTCGATCAACCTGCTCCCCTCCGATCAGTTCTGGGAAGTCTGGGACAAGGTCCCGTTCGGCTTCACCTCCTGGACCCATCGCCCGCTGGGCTTCATGGTTCTGGGTCTGGCCTATCGTGGCGGCGTGCCGTGGAACGAGTCGCATTTCAACAATGCCGAGTTCGACGCCAAGCTGACCCAGGCAGAAGGCATCCTGGATGTCGATGCCCGGCGCGAGGTCATGGCCGATCTGGAAATGATCATGCAGGAAGAAGGTCCGATCGTTCAGCCGCTGTGGCGCGCGATCTACTGTGTGGCCGATACGCGGGTGCAGGGTTACCAGATGCATCCCACCAGCTACATCTTCGGTGAAACCCTGGCGATCGACGCCTAATCGTCCGTTTCAACGGATATGACGCGAGAGGGGGTCTTCGGACCCCCTCTTTTTTTGTTCAGAAATCCGAGGGGAAATGCCGGTAGGCGGCCAAGTCGATCAGGCCTTCAAGGTCGACATAGACGCCTTCGCTTTCGAGCAGGTCGCGCTGCTGATCGACTCCCTCTGGCGTGCGTCCACCGCCACGGCTGATGCGTCCCTGGGCATTGATCACCCGCCACCAAGGCACCGTCGTGTCGTTACAGGCAGACAGCGCATACCCCACGCGCCGAGCCCAATTGGGATTGCCTGCTTCCTTGGCGATATCGCCATAGGTCATGACACGTCCGGGCGGAATGGCCCGGATGACGGTGTAATAGCTTTCGTATTCTGTGCTGGCCATGGCCGTAATCTAGAGCGTAGTGCGTGAATTAGGAATCGTTGGGGGATTCCCATTTTGTTTGATTGGTGATTCCATGGGTCAGGAGGTGTCTCATGGGAAAGTCTACGTCGAGCGATCTTCGTTTGCGGATTGTGTGTGGTATCGCGTC
>CALIUG010000137.1 GCA_938048755.1 uncultured Alphaproteobacteria bacterium | reverse complement strand
GCTCGTTGGCGTAGAGACGTCTGTTCTGGTCGGCAATGGCGGCATTGGTGTCAGGGTCACCGCCGCGATAGGCCTCGAAACTGAAGCCCTCCACCTCGACCGGTTCAAAGGCCTCGGGCTCACGGCTCATCTTGTAGTTCTTGCCCATCATCTTGTATCCGCGCGCCTCAACGAAGGCCGTCGCGCCGGGGTTGTTTTCACTGACCACGGTCTGGGTCTTGATCCCAGGGATATCGACAAATTCGACACAGGCAGCATCCATGAGGCTTCCAAGGCCTTTGCGGCGATCGCCTGGGTCGATCATAATCATCACATGGGTCTGGTCGCGGCCCGGCATGGGCTTGCCCGTCAGCGCAAATCCGCAGATTCTGTCTTCTGCGACGTGCGTGGCCTTGAGCGCAATCGTGCGCTCGACAGCCACCCACTCATCCAGCATGTCGAATCCGAATGGGAGGTACTCTTCGATTGCAGAGGCTTCCATGCGATCGGCCAGAAACGGCTTCACGTCTGGCAAACCTGAAACAGCGAGGCGTTCCACAAGATATTCCGATGGCTTCATTTCAACCTATCCGATCGGAGAATCGCGCGCTCAGCGGCCAGAATCCGGAGAACTGCCCCCGCCATCGGACAGCTGATTTCCCACCACATCGGCAATCGTGCCGACTTCATCGTTGGTCGAATTGGTCAGCTTGTTCACCGACTCCAGCAGATCTTCAATGAACTGCTGCCCGACCGAATTGTCGATACTCTGCAGATCGTTGGTGCCCATCAGGGAACCGATCGGATCGTCTGTCTGGTTCGCAGCATCGCCCGGCACGGTGTCGGTGTCGGGCGCGGCATCATCGGTTGAGCTCGATGTATCGATATCGTTCGCCCAATCGCCCAGAATGACGGGCAGCCCATCCTCACCACCACCGATGATGACCATCTTGGCATTGTTGGACTCAGCAAGTGACAGGGTTGCATCAATACCCTTCCACCGCAGATAGCTGTCTGTGATGCCCGAACTGACAATGTCCTGGAACGCCTTGATACCGATCGCCTCGATGATCTTGCGGACGGTTTCCTTGCGTTCCTGCTCGATCAAATAGTCATACTGTTCGGCATTGTGCAGCGCGATGTTCTTATCGGCGATGGCGGTGCGCACATCATCGGGCAGATCCACACGGCGAATGAGCACCTGTTCAAGCTTGATGTAGGACGGATCGTTGCCATGTCCGTCGTCGACGAGACCAAGGCTGTCTTCGGAGGCCTTTTCGATGGCTTCCTGGAGCAGGCCACGACCCTGTGAATAGAGGGCTTCTGCTGAAACACTGGCGACGGTGTTGCGAATCTGTGAACTGATCTGGGGAATGATCAGTGTTTGCAGATAGTCGGGACCAACATCCTGGTGCAGATAACCAATGGTACTGGGCTCAACCCGGAATTGTACCGTCACCTCGACCGTGATGACGAGGCCATCACTGACCAGAGCCGAAACGTCAAACGGTACGGATTGCAGTCGCAAGTCATAAAGCGTCACCTCATCCCAGGGCGGGATCATCTTGGTGCCTTCATGAAAATGCCAGTTGGTCTCTGTACCTTCGAAGAACCGCCACCACATGACCCCACCATGGCCAGCCGGAATCGTGACGAACATCTGGCGCGACAGGAAAATGAACATGAAGGTGAACAGCAGAACGCCCATCAGCAACGAGGTGTGATGACGCCGATAGGTGGCGTTGATCCGGGCCTTGAACCTCTGATAGAGGCTGGGTTTCGGCTGTTCAGCCATCGGTGTCCTCGTAGGTGACCGCTTTCGAGATACGGCCTTCTTCCATCACGACTCTGCGGTCGCCGTGGCCAAAGTAGCGGTCGTCGTGGGTGACGACAACCAAGGTGCGTCCCTCGCCCTTCAGGCGAGGCAGAAACTCCTCATAGAAGCGGCGGCGAAACTGTGGGTCCTGATCGGCCGCCAGCTCGTCGAACACACAGATCGGGCGATCTTCCAGCATGGCGACAACCAGGGCCAACCGCTTGCGCTGGCCGGTCGAGAGCTGAAGGGTATCAAAGGACCCGTCATCAAAACGGACCTTTTGATCCAGGCCGACGTCCACGAGCATCCGGTCAACGCGTTCAGGATCAATGGCTGCCAGACCATAAAGGCGACGGAACAGGTGAAAATCTGCAAAAACGGTTGAAAACAGGCTCTGATAGGCTTCGGTGTTGCCACCCACCACGGCACGCCCGTCGAGGGTCAGAGATCCCGAGGTTGGCGCATAAAGCGCGGTCAGGATGCGCAGAAGGGTCGATTTCCCCGATCCGTTGCCGCCGGAGATGAACAGCGTCTCGCCCTTTGTCAGCGTGAGGTCGATGGGACCCAGACGGAAGCTGGACTGACCGCTGGCATCAACATGATCGAAGGTGACATTCTCCAGCCGAATCTCGTCAAACTCGGCACGCGTGAGACCTGAAGGTTCATCCCCGGCAAGCTCCTCAAGGCCGTCTTCCAGTTCGATCATGTCGTTGGCCGCCGCCGTCACCATGGCGACAGCCGCAGCCGAGCCGACGATTGCCGAGATTGGACCGATCAGGAACAGCGACACCGTCACGGTCTTGAGGAGTTCGCCCGAATAGTCTTCACCAAACGCAGGCAACAGGAACACGATGGCGCCTGCGAGGAGATAGAAGGTCGCCTGGGCAACCACGATCAACTGGGCAAAGTGGTGGTTCGCAATGCCGCGCTGGAACTTGACAGTATCGGAAACGCCATCAAGAGCATTGCCGAGGTCATGGCTGCGCGGCGCGTGCAGGCGGACTTCCTTGAAGCCGTCGATCAGATCGGTGAGCTGCTCAAAAAGCTGGTTCTCTGCCTTCTCGGCCTGCGCCTGGGCCGCCATGGTGTCGGCCTGCTTGCGCCGATAGATCAGGACGGCCAGACCGATGACCGCAAAGGTCAGATAGACCGCCCATTCCGACAACGTTGCCAGATAGCCGATCGTGAAAACGACCAGAACGGCCGACTGGCCGGCCATGACCAGCTGCCCGGCGACCTGGACAACCACCTGGGGCTGGCGTGTTACCGCCGCATATAGGCGCGCACGGCCAAGGCCATCGATTCCGCGCAGGTCGCAGCGCCGGATCAGGCTGGCGACGCGCTGGCGGTAGGCCTGGACAATGGAGTCGGCAGCGTTCGTGGAAATCAGAAACAGATGCCGTTGGGTATAGGTAAACGCAATCAACGTGATGGCGAACAGGGAGAGGTACCAGAAGTTGGACTCAGCCCCCTCGCTGGCGTGTTCGGCAGCCGTGTTCAGAATTGCCAGAATTCCGGCATTCGACAGGCCTGCGACGGCGGCAAACAAGGCGAGTTTGCGCACCGGTGGTCTGGGGCCACGAGAGATATACCGGAACAGCGCCACGCTTATCCTCTTGGATGGTCAATAGTTCAATCGTTGAAGACACCCTGATGCAGGGCTTTGTGATCCTGTCTGGCCGCTGCCGTTTGTCCGTTGCATGGCGCGACGATGCCGGCCGAAGATTCTCCGGCCGGCACCTGACTGTCACACGCTTCGCGCAGATTTCCGTTCAACCGCCAACAACAGGATCACCAGGGAGACGACGGGTGTCAGGAAAAGCGAAATCAGGAAAAACCCGACAAACCCCACTGACCTGTGGCGCCCCAGCAGGCCGACAACAAGACAGATGATCAGATAGACAAGGATGTTCATGTCGGAGAGCTCATTTGCGCCTTCCGACCTACTTCTTGCCTTTGGACGATGCTGCTTCGAACTCGGCCTTGAAATAGTCGCGCATCTTCTCGGCATTGAAATCGAGCAGTGTGCCACCGGTTTCGAAATGCTGAATGAAGACGCGGCCCATGGCCCAGGTCACGGCAGCGGCAAAGCCGGGCATGACCAGAATGCCGGCAAGCTGACCGACCACCGGAATTCCCTTGATAAATGAGCCGATCGTCCCGGCGGCAAGCCCTTTGGGCAGAACCGCACCGATCAGGACGGCCACGATATTCTTGACCTTGTGCTCACTGAACGGAATGTCATAGAGGCGGCTGAGTTTGTTGATCATCATCACCTGCACGGTGACGATAGCGGCAAAATCGACCAGAGGCATGGGGATCAACCCCGCGCCCGCGCCCCAGGCGCTCATGCGCTTCACGATGGCATTGGCTTCATCAGCCCGGCTGAGTTCGATAACGTCTGCGTCGACCTGCTCGACGGTTGCTTGTTCGGCCATGATTTGGATGCTCCCTTGTGTCGCGTTCCAGTTGTTGCGCCTGATCACAGCAAGCTGTCTTGCTGCATCATCAATCCCAAGTTCAGAAACACTATGCTTGACCACGAGTAGCGTCAACAGACCCTAAGCGGAAAACCAAGAATGTGTCGAAGATCACACGATGAAGAAACCCGGTCGTTTTTTTCCTATTGTCTCCCGTCCGTGATCAAGCCCCCGTACCGAGCACCGTAACGTTGGTGACCATGTTCAGCGAGCTCGAACCGGGCAACTCACATGGGCACCATCCGGTCGACAATTCGCACGCTCGTAACCAGACACATCACTATTGCGGGATTAATCCCACGATTTGCCGCCAAATCCCAAGTGATGGGCTTCCACGGTGTGATCGTCGCCACTGATTTATGCATGAGGCCAGGAAACCACTCCCTCCTCCGCGCCATCACCTTGCCATAGGACCCATGGCTGACCATTCTTAGCTTTAGCAGCGCAACGCATGGCCGGAAGGGCGGGCAGGCGCATTTGTCAGGGGCTGACATCACGCTTGTCAGGGAGAACCATCATGCAAGCATCTTTCAACGACCTGGTCGGCAGCGCCGACTTCATGGCTTCGGCCACCACACTTCATTCCATGGAACGCGGCGAACTGGCCCGTGAACTCTCGGGTCTGACGCCGGCGCTCGAGGTTGCCCGCGCAACAACGCGCATGGCCCATGAGGCATCCGAGGCCATCCCCACCCTGGGT
>CALIUG010000136.1 GCA_938048755.1 uncultured Alphaproteobacteria bacterium | reverse complement strand
CATGAACGGCGTGTCGAAGTCCCGCGACGAGATTGCCCTGGCCGTCGATCCGCCGATCAAGGCCATCAATGTCGATTCACCGTTCGAGCTGGAACGTATCGCATCTGTTGCGTCTGAATTGGGTGCACGGGCCAATGTCGCCCTGCGCGGCATTCCTGGCGTCGAAGGCGGCAGCACGGCGGGCATCGAAACCGGTTCGGAACGCTCGAAGTTCGGCATGACCCTTGCCGAGATCGAACAATGCCTGACGCTTGCGGAAGCCAACCCGGATTCGATTGCCGTGGTGGGGCTGCATGTTCATATCGGATCGCAGATGACCGATCTGGGCCTCTATGCCGATGCAGCGCGTTATGTGGCCGAGCGGGGCGGCGCGATCCAGGCGCGCTTTCCGTCGGACTTCCGCCATATCAACATCGGCGGCGGATTCCCAAAGACCTATGTGAAGTACAATGATCAATCGCCCGAGATCGGATACTTCCACACCACCCTGACGCCAGCGGATGTCGCCGCGACCGTGATGCCCATTCTTTCCGACGTGCTGGGGCGCAATATCGAGATTCTGACCGAACCCGGACGCGCCATGATGAGCGACGCCGCCCTGTGCCTGGCGCGTGTCGAGAGCAAGAAGGAGCGCGACGGCACACGTTGGCTCTATCTCGATACCGGCTACAGCGTCATCGCCGAAGCAGCACAGGGCTGGTATTTCCACATGACGAGCGTGAACCGAGCCGGCGAAGAAGCGACCGATCGGTTCCGTGTGGTTGGCCCGCTCTGCGATTCCATCGATGTCTATTACGACACCGAAGGCGAAGCCAAGCTGAGCACGCTGTTGCAGGCTGAACCGGCGCTGGCCGCACACGAGGCCCTGCTGCGCAAGACCCTGGTGCGCACGCCTTCGCATCGCGAACTGCAGGCCGCGACAGAGCCGGATGATGTCATCGCCATCCTGGATACCGGCGCCTATCAGCTTGAACTGGCGAGCCACTACTGCGGACGCCTGCGCCCCGCAGCTGTGCTGGTCGGGGAGGATGGCAACGTGAAGACCATCCGCAAACGCGACACTCTCGAAGACCTGACCCAGCACGAAGCTTAGGCTAGCGTACGTGAATTTCGGGCAACGATGAGGCAAGACGATTGATCCTTGAGACTCTGAAAACATGGGCCGACCAGTGTGTCTCCGAAGGATTCCGGCGCGGCCTGCCGCCGGCGGCCTATACCGACGACGCGATGCTGGCGCTGGAACTCGAACAGGTGCTCAAGCGGGGCTGGATCACGGTCGGTCATGCCTCGCAGCTCACCTCGGCCGGTGACTACCTGACCTTCGAGATCGTCGATCATCCTGTTCTGGTGGTGCGGGGCCGTGACGATGTCATCCGTGCCTTCTCGAATGTCTGCCCGCACCGCTCGGCGATCATCGCGTCGGGCAGCGGCAACCGGACGGTCTTCCGCTGTCCCTATCATGCCTGGACCTACGACCCCTCGGGCAAACTGGTCGGCGCGCCGCACATGGACAAGGAAGCCGTGCGCGACATCCGACTGAAGGAACTGCGGCTGGAAATCTGGCAGGGCCTGGTGTTCGTCAATCTCGATGCCGATGCAGAGCCGCTTGCACCGGGTCTGACCGCCCTGGAGCAACGCATGGAGCCGCTGCGACTGCCCGAACACCGGGTGATCATGACCGAGACGCTGGACCTGGTCTGCAACTGGAAGATCCTGATCGAGAACTTCTGCGAGAGCTACCACGTGTTCAGTATCCACAAGGACACGCTGGAACCGCTGACACCGACCGCCTCGACAGAACTGCGCGAGGGTGGGCCGGGCTTCAACCACCACATCCAGCGCAACAGCACACCGATGCCTCCCGGCCTGGTGGCGAAACTGAATCTTCCTCCGGACCAGTCCGATGAATTTCACCTGATCTGCATTTATCCCGCGCTTGCCTTCGGCTTCAGCCCCAGTCACGGACTCTGCCTGACCGTGCTGCCCGACGGACCCGGCCGCCTGAAGGCGCACATCATGCTGACACGGCCGGAATTTGACGGGGACACCGATGAAGCTGCAGCGACATCGATTGATCGGGTGCGCCAGTTCCTGGCCGAGGATCTGGGCGTGATCGAGGGTATCCAGCGCGGTCTTGCAGCGGGAACAGGCAACCGCGCGCCGGTTCATCGCTGGGAAACGCCCAGCTGGGAGTTTTCGCGCTATCTTCTGGACCGGTTGGGAATAGAGACGGAAGACATTCCGGCATGACGGTGCTGACAACCCTTCAGGACTGGGCCGAGGCGGTTGCACGATCGGGAAAGCACATGGCCCTGTCGCCTGATGCCTATGCCAGCGAGGAGATGCTGACGCTCGAACGTGAGCACGTCTTCGCACGGAGCTGGGTGGTGGTGGCGCATGTTTCAGAGCTTCAACATGCCGGAGACTACACGACATTCGATCTGGCGGGGCACCCGGTCGTGGTCGCACGGGGCAGAGACGGCGAACTGCGCGCCTTCTCGAACGTGTGTCCGCACCGCTCGGCGATCGTGGCGCAGGGGAAGGGGACCTGCACTCTGTTCCGCTGCCCTTATCATTCCTGGACGTACGATCTCAGCGGCAAGCTAATGGGCGCCCCGCATATGGACAAGGATGCCGTGCGGGACATCCGGCTTAAGGACCTTCGTCTGGAGGTCTGGCAGGGCTTCGTG
>CALIUG010000135.1 GCA_938048755.1 uncultured Alphaproteobacteria bacterium | reverse complement strand
GGGAGGTGAAGGCCATGCCGGTTGCGCCAAACAGGAAGATCGCCCCGACCCGCCAGCCGATGCTGTGGGGCGGATAGATCGAACGCAGCGCCACGGCATACATCGGCACCAGTCCGCCGAAACCCAGGCCGAACAGGATCGCGCCCAGATACAGCACGATCATGTTGTCGAACGGGATCAGGACCAGGATGCCCAGGGCCTGCATGGCCGAGCCGATCAGCATGGCGTTCAATCCGCCGATGCGGTCGGCAAAGAAGCCCATACCCAGGCGCCCGACAAACGACAGCCCCATGATGCAGACCAGCAGATAGGCACCCTGGGTGCTGGTGTAACCGATGTCCTGCGCGTGGGACGCAACATGCAGCAGCGGCATGGCCATGGCGATGCAGCAGCAGGTAATGGCCAGGCACAGCAGGATCAACGGCACGTTTTCCGTCAGGCTGCCGAACTGGGTACCGCCCGCCCGCGCTTCGCTGCGCGATGTTGCAATTGCGGCCCATCCCGGTGGACGGCCACGCAGCAACAGGACCAGCGGCGGCATCGTGACCGCAGCAAAGATTCCGTAAATGAACAACGCGCCGCGCCAGCCGTAATCGGCGATCAGCACATCAAAGACAGCGGGCCAGATCATGCCGGCCAGGCCCTGGCCCGATGCCACAATGGCAACGGCCAGACCGCGCCGCCTGTCGAACCATCGCGTGGCGGTGGCGATGAGCGGTGCAAACAGGGTCGCGTTGCCCAGAAATCCGATCAGCAGGCCGAACACCAGAATGAACTGCCAGGCTTCCGTGACATGGCTCAGGGTAAAGGCGCCCAGCGGAATCATGATCGCGCCGATCAGCACCACGGGCATGACGCCGACCCGGTCGGTCAGGCGTCCCATCAGGATACCGCCGACGCCGGTCCCCAGCATTTCCAGGGTATAGGCAAGCGAGGTCGTGCCGCGCGACCAGCCCATGTCGTCGGAGATCGTCTTGACGTTCGACCACAGCAGGTACTCGATCCCCATGCCGCAGGCGACCAGCATCAGGGAGGCCAGCGCGACGCGCCATGCGGAAAGACCGTCGGCCTCGCCCTCAGGCAAGGCGGTCATGGGTTCATGCATGGTGTTTTCCGCGTGCGACCGTGGTGTTCATCACCCCTCTCTTTCACCGCCACCTTAGCCGGGCTTGGTGCCTTTGCGCCATCGCGCGAGATCATCGAAGGTATCAACGTCGACCAACCGTTCCAGGCGGGCCACGCTTGTGCCTGCGGGAAGGCCCGCGACCGTGTCTTCCAGGGCATGTGCACTGGACCAGCGTACGGGCCCGAACAGCGGCCTGCCGCGCAGGGAAGGCGCCACACCGATCAGCCAGTAGCCGCCGTCTTCGGACGGTCCGAAAACCGCGTCATGGTGCTGCAGGGCACGGAACGCGGCCGCGACATGGCGCGCGCCCAATCCCGGAATGTCGCTGCCGACCAGCACCACCGGTCCGGCCGGCATGGTATCGATGGCCGCCTGCATCCGTTTGCCCAGGTCGCCGCCATCCTGCGCGATCACCGCCAGCCCCCGCGTCCAGGATCGGTTCCGGTGCGCTTCTTCGGGCGGCGTGACCGCGACGACGACCTGCCACCGGTCATCGCCTGCCAGCCGTTTCAACAGCCGTTTCAGCGTGCGGCTGTAGAACGCCAGCGCCGCCACTTTGCCCAGGCGTTCGGCCAGCCGGGTCTTGACGCGGCCAAGCTGGGGACGCCGTGCCATCACGACAACATGCCGGGACATTCTCATCCGTAGAGCCTGACCAGCCAGCGTGGCGGAACGCCCGCGAAATAGGAGGCGAGGCACAGCAGGTTGCGCAGCATGCGCCTGATGTAACCGCCCTCCTGATAACGCCGCGCATCCGTGACGGCATCACCCGCCAGATGGACCAGCCGCCTGCGTCCGATTTTCCGCACCAGCGCGACATCCTCCATGATCGGGATCGGCTCGAAACCGCCCAGAGCATCGTAGAAGGTCCGCGAGAGAACCAGACCCTGATCGCCATAAGGCAACCCGAGCCAGCGGCTGCGCCGGTTCGCGATCCACTCCAGCCGCCGTGCCGCCGATGCATCGTCATCGAACCGCAGGCCGAAAACCCCCGCCCGCGCACCATTGGCCGGATCAGCCATGAAGGTTGCCAGCGTCGCATCCCAGCCGGTGTCCAGACGGGTATCGGCATGCAGAAAGAACAGCCACGGCGCGGTGCTGTGTGCCGCGCCTGATGCCATCTGGCTGCCGCGCCCCCGTGGTGCTTCGATTACGGTTGCACCGCACGCTGCCGCAAGGGTTCGCGTGGCATCGCGCGAGCCACCATCAACAACGATCAGTTCGACCTCGGGCAGGGCCGAATCGGCGACCATCCCGAGGGTCGCTTCGAGAGTCGCAGCCGCGTTCAGGGCAGGAATGATGATGGCAAGCGCAGGCATGGCAACGGTCATAGTGCGTTGTGCCGGAGGACTTGCACACGATTGATTTGTTCTACTATTGTTCTCTTCTCGATTCGGAGAGAACAATGACACAACGCACACACATTCTGCAGCGCAAGGGGCGCGGCGCGGCAAGCAACCTTGCCGGCCGCTTCGAGGCCCCCAGCAAGGAAGCCTTCGACGACGGCTGGGGCGCCATCGACGATGATCTCCCACCACTCCAGACCGAAGTGGCCGTGGACGCCAGCCGCACGGTGATCGCGCGCAACAGTTCGCCCGATATTCCCTTTGACCGCTCGATCAATCCCTATCGGGGTTGCGAGCACGGCTGTGTCTATTGTTTCGCCCGGCCCACCCATGCCTGGCTTGGCCTGTCACCGGGACAGGACTTCGAATCGAAGCTGCTGATGAAGCCCGATGCCGCCGTGCTGCTGCGTCAGGAACTGGCAAGGCCGGGCTATCGGCCGCGTGTCATTGCACTTGGCACCAACACCGACCCCTACCAGCCCATTGAACGCAGCCACGGCATCACGCGCCAGATCCTGGAGGTCCTTTCCGACTGCCGCCATCCCGTGGGGATCGTCACGAAATCGGCCCTGATCGCCAGGGATGCCGATATCCTGGGTCCCATGGCCGAACAGCGCCTGGCGCGTGCCTACATTTCCATCACGACGCTGGACCGGGATCTGGCGCGGCGCATGGAGCCGCGCGCGCCCACGCCCGCGAAACGCCTGAAAGCCATCGAAGCCCTGTCGCGCGCGGGCGTGCCTGTCGGCGTCATGTTCGCGCCCATCATTCCAGGCCTCAACGACCATGAGATGGAGGACGTGCTGGCCGCAGCCCGCGATGCCGGTGCCAGAACCGGCAGTTATGTGCTCCTGCGGCTGCCGCTCGAGATCAAGGACCTCTTCACCGAATGGCTCCAGGCGCATTACCCCGACCGTGCCGAACGGGTCATGACCCTGGTGCGCGATTGCCGCGGCGGTCGGGCTTATGACTCCGAGTGGGGCAAACGCATGAAAGGCAGCGGGCCGTTTGCCGACATGGTGGCACGCCGTTTCGCCATGGCCTGCCGCCGGAACGGCCTCGACAAGCGAAGCTGGGAAATGGACACCACCCTGTTCCGCAAACCCTCCGCCGATGCCGATCAACTGGCGTTGTTGTAGCGCGACTACATCTACTCATTACCTCCGACTTGGCCCGGCTTGACCGGGCCAT
>CALIUG010000134.1 GCA_938048755.1 uncultured Alphaproteobacteria bacterium | reverse complement strand
GGCTACAAACCACCCGCTCCCGAAGCCATCTTGCCCCGCCCTGCAGGTCTGCCCTACGCTACGCTCCGGTCAGCCCAGCAGGGCGACCATAACCGCCGGACTCTAACATAGAAGGTGGACCACCTCTGTGGGGCAGGCCATCAGTCCTAGCAACAAATATAAATTTCTCACCACTATAACGCTCGCACTCTCGACTCAGGAATTCAATCCTATGACGCGAGCTAATTGGTATATTATCAACTATAAAAAAAATAGAATTCCATCCTCACCCACTACATGGTCAAATTCTATTTCTGACAACGTCACAAACGTATCAGACGCGCCTCTTAATCTGCTTCCATCGAGTACGATTGGAATAACTTGCCGCCCGTCAATTTCGGATGTCAAAAGATCGTCTGCTAATATCCATGAAAAACACTGATCTGGGTATGATCTTGGAAGGCAAACTAACAGTTTGCTCTGAGTAGCCAAGACATCTCGTGTGTCAACTGGATCGACCTCCGGAGTCTCATCAGTCGAACCAAAGGATCGAGCTCGCGCAATCGGGGCACTGGCAAGCCATATCCGCGCTCCCTAAGGCGATACTCTGGAGAGTATCGCCTTAGACTTTCGTCTATTTTGTCTGCCACTCGTGAGGTCAAGGCGCCAACATTGTCGACAGCTGTTGGGTCCGAAAACAAAGGCACCGTATCAGACGAACCTCTAAATCCAACAATACAACGAACAAACCTATGATTGGATAGTTGCAGTCTCAAAAAGGAAGCGGCATTCTTTGCCACAAGCTCTATCACGACAACTTTTGTTTTATCTTCAAGCCTATTTTTATCCTTATCCGCATAATCAGATATACCTCTGATTGTTAATGCGTTGATACCTCGTTCTGATGCAGCGTGAAACACACCACCAGATTCTGTATCAATTGCCAGGACCTTCCTTTCCGCAGAACGAATAAGTTCATTATACTTTTCACTTCCACTGACTGCGCCACACGCAATTACTCCGCCCATTGTTTGCGGCGTAAATATTACCTTCTCCAATCTATTGCGTGGCGTCAAGGGAATTGAAATTTCAGCTTCAAACTTACACTTCTTATATTCAGCCCAATGCTCGTAGATTTCCTTAGTATCAGGTTGTGTGCGTATGAAATTCAAGGAACACGTCAATTCTTTCGCTTTACCAAAATGTGTTGGAGACATAGACAGATTTATACTGTCTTCTTTTCCATACATTGCTTTTTGGTTGTCATAAACGTAGAGAATTGACCCCGAGTAACAGACATCCATTAAATCCATATCATTGCTTAATGACCCCGCAATTCCATACGACACAATAACCCCAACCCCAAATTCCTCAAGTGACCTAAATGCGGCTGTATAAGCGTGATTCCTCCCTGCATCCTACTTTTGAATTACCAATATAGAAAGTCCAGAGCCACAATCATCAACAACATGTCTGAATTACGCCCGCGTGCTGATGTCTTCTTTACTCAGAAATACAGACAGCAATGCAGAAAGCTCTTCTTCCATTGGCACAAGAATCAAAATATCGAAGTATTTCATTGCTATTTATCCAACGGTTTATTCAATCTCTCGAATAGTAATGACGCCTTGAACGCCATGATCCAAAATCACGAGAGGCATGGATCGTCCTCGGATGATTAGGTGCGCTACCTATTAGTTTGTCAATTAGCACGATGTGTTCTTACAGTCGAAAGAGAGGGCTAAATCACCACCATTTCACCTGGGCGTTCGTGAGCAGTTCATAACCGTCATCGGTGACGACGACGGTTTCTTCGAAGTCGCCGACATAACCCATGTGGCGCACGCTGCGTTCGACGCACAGCACCATGTTCTTTTCCAGCACGGTATGGTCGCTTTCAATCAGCCAGGGGGAATCCCAGCCCAGGCCGACGCCGTGGCCAAACCCCTTGAAGGCGCCTTCGAACTCGAAACCCAGGCTCTCGAGTTTCTCGCGCCCTGCACGCGCGACCTGGGATGCGGTAACGCCGGGCCGGATCTCTGCCATGGCGGCCTGCACGGCCAGCATCGGTCCTTCGAAGACACGGATCTGCTCGGCGGTGGCATTGCCGATCGGTTTGGAGCGAGCGTGATCGAAATAGTAGCCATCCACGGCACCGGAGATGCCGCAATGGAACCACTGGCCGTCTTCCAGGGCTTCGGTGCTGCCCCAGGTCGGGAAGCTGGTCGCCACCATGGTCGGATTGTTGCCGCCCCGGCCCGAGGACATGAAGTTGTTGTAGAGAATGCCGCCATGGGTCGCGAGCACCTCCATGCCGACGGCGACAACCTCGCCATGGGTGCAGCCAGCCTCAGCCTTCTTCAGCATGGCTTCGGTCGCGCGAGAACCAACCTGGGAGGCATGGCGCAGCTTCTCGATCTCGGCGGGTGACTTGATCATGCGGATGCGGCCGAGCAGTTCATCAGCTGGCACCCATTCGATCTCGGGATAGGCAGCCGCCAGCTTGGCATGCACGCTCCAGGGCAGGGTGTCACTCCCCACGACGCCGACCTTGCCTTCGGTCAGGCCTGCGCTCTTGAGGGATTCGATGACCGAAGCGATGACGTCGCCGGTGACCACGACCTGATCGATGGCCATTTCCTCATCGCGCTTGGGCTTGTCATCGGCCACCAGGATCGGCTCGCCCTCGACGGGCAGGATGACAAAGGCATGGGCGCGCGCGGTCCATTCGCCCGGCACATCGGGGATGAACGGAAAGCGCGTATAGAAGTTGGTGAGGTACTTCACGTCGCCATAACGGTCCGTCGTGCCGCCGCCGCGCGAACAGACGACAAGCCCGGCAAGACCCGCTTTCTCGGCCGCATGGCGTACTCGCGCACGGCGCTCGACGAATTCCTTGGGTGGAACCTTGATCATTGCTCTTCCTCACGTAGCTCGTGGCTTGATTGCCTTCAACTGGTCCGCAATCTGACGCCGTCTTTCCATCAGGTCAAAATCTGCCTGCAGCCCCAGAAAGAAGCCTTCCGACAACCCGAAATATCGCGTGAGGCGCAAATCGGAATCAGCGGTCACAGAGCGCTTTCCAAGTACGATTTCGTTGATTCTGCGTGGCGGCACGTTGATTTCGCGTGCCAGCCGGTTCTGGCTCAGCCCCATCGGATCAAGAAAGTCCTCAAATAGAATCTCACCCGGATGGGGATTATGCAGCAATGGGCTCTCAGCGGTGATAGTCGACGATTTCGACATGATGTGGTCCACCCTCCTTCCAAACAATGCAGATACGCCATTGACTGTTGATGCGGATGCTGTGCTGACCCGAGCGGTCGCCCTTCATGCGTTCCAGGCGGTTTGCCGGTGGAATACGTAGATCCTGAAGGACGGTCGCCCGGTTGAGCAGACGCAACTTCCGCAAGGCGACATTCTGAATATCGGGTGGCAAACGACGGCTGACCCGACCGTCCCAGATCCGTTCGGTCTCACGATCCGCAAAACTTCTGATCATTACGAACTATAACGCATAACGTCATATACCGCAATCCGTTATGCCTGCGCCTCCTGAATGGCACGCCAGACCTTCATCGGTGTGGCGGGCATGTCGAGATGGTGAATACCCAGCGGTGAAAGCGCGTCCAGCAGGGCGTGCATCACGGCGGGCGGTGCACCGATGGCGCCGGCCTCGCCGTTGCCCTTCGCGCCCAACGGGTTGCGCGGTGTGGGAACGCAGATGCGGTCGGTTTCGATCATGGGAAGGTCGCTGGCCCTGGGCAGGCGATAATCCATGAAGGTGCCGGTCAGAAGCTGACCGCTGTCTGGATCATAGACGGTCTCCTCGGCGAGCGCCTGGCCGATGCCCTGGGCAACGCCGCCATGGACCTGGCCGTCGACCAGAAGCGGGTTGATGACGGTGCCGACATCATCGACTGCGAGATAACGCAGCAGTTCCACAATGCCGGTTTCGGTATCAACCTCCAGCTCGCAGACATGGGTGCCGTTGGGAAAGGTCGGGCCATCCTGGGGCTTGAAGCTGCCGATGACCTGAAAACCGGGCTCCTCACCAGGCGGCAGGCTTGCCGTGTCGTAGGATTTACGGGCGACCTCGGCCAGGCTCATCGTGCGGTCGGTACCGGCAATGCGGAACATCCCGTTCTCGAACTCGATATCGCCTTCTGCGGCTTCCATCAGGTGGCCCGCGATGCGCCGCCCCTTCTCGATCGCCTTCTCCACCGTGATCTGACAGGCGCTGCCTGCCACCGCGATGAAGTTGGAGCCGCCGTTGCCGGAACCATAGGGTACGAGATCGCTGTCACCCTGACGCACGCGGATGTTCTCGGGCGCAATGCCCAGGCCGCCTGCAACAATCTGGGTATAGGCGGTCTCATGCCCCTGCCCGTTGGTCTGGGTGCCGACCGCCAGCGTGACACCGCCGGCAGGATCGATGCGCAGGTCGACCATGTCGGGACCACCGCCACCGCAACGGTCAAGCATGCCGCAAATGCCCAGGCCGCGCAGGCGCCCGCGCCCTTTGGCTTCGACGCGCCGGGCTTCGAACCCGTCGGCATCGACCGTGTCGAGTGCGATCTCGAGATGGCGTCCGAACTCGCCGCAGTCATAGATAAGGCCCACGCCGGTATCGTGAGGGAAGAGATCCGGCGTAACGACATTGCGGCGGCGTATCTCGCCCTGCGAGAGACCGAATTGCCGTGCCGCCTTGTCCAGCAGGCGTTCGAGCAGATAGGCGGTCTCGGGCCGTCCGGCGCCGCGATAGGCATCGATGGGCACGGTGTTGGTCATGACACCGCGCACATGGGTGTGGAGGGCCGGAATGTTGTAGAGGCCCGAACCCACGGCCGTGGACGCCAGGGTGGCCACAAACGGCATGAACTGGGAAACATAGGCACCAAAGTCTGCCGCCATCTCGACCTGCAGCCCGGTGATGCGATGCTCTCCATCGAACCCCATGCGCCCGGTCATCACGCGGTCACGGCCCTGAATATCGCTGACGAAGCTTTCGCTGCGGTCAGCGGTCCACTTCACGGGCCTGCGCCAGCGCCGCGCGGCCACCAGTGCCAGGGCGTATTCATGGAACAGGAAGTTCTTCATGCCGAACGCGCCGCCGACATCCCCAGTCAGAATACGCAGGTCACCGGGCGCGATCTTCAGGACATGTTCGGCCAGCGGTTTCGAGAGCTTGTGCGCACCCTGGGAACAGGAATGGAGTGTGAAGCGTCCCGCGGCGGAATCGTACTCGGCCAGCGCCGCACGCGGTTCCATGGGTGCAACGACAACACGATTGTTGGTGACCGTCAGTTCGACAACGGTCTCGGCACGCTCCACGGCAGCCCGGGCGGCTGCGGGGTCACCGACATCCCATTCCAGCACCACATTGCCCGGCGCCTGGGGCCAGATCACCGGCGCGTCGGGCGCCGTGGCCCGGTCAATCCCGACCACCGCTTCGAGGGGCTCGTAATCAATCTCGATCAGTTCGGAGGCATCGCGGGCGGCGAGGTAGCTTTCCGCGACGACAAAGGCGACCGGCTCTCCCACATGGCGAACCCGTTCCCCGGCCAGGACGGGATGAGGCACATGAGCCATCGGCGTGCCGTCACTGTGGTTGATCTTGCCCATGACCGGCAGGTCGCCCAGGTTTTCACAGGCGATGTTCTGGGCCGTCAGAATCCCGATGACACCGGGTGCTTCAAGCGCCGCCGTGATGTCGATAGCCCCAATGTCGGCATGGGCGTAGGGCGAACGCAGGGCGAAACCATGCACCTGCCCGGCGATACTGACATCATCGGCGTAACGACCCAGCCCCCTGACCAGCTTGGGATCCTCTGTGCGTGGGTTTGGCTGGCCAATTCCGAACTGCATGATGGTCCTTTGATATGCAGGAGTTACGCTCCGGTTCCCGCCAATTTCGTTGCCACAAATTCAACCTGCGGGATACTAGCGCGATTGCGCGAAGAGCCAATCCCAGAGTGCGGGGTCTGCATAGGCCGCGCGCCAGGCCGCATGACCGTAGCCGGAAATTTCCTCCAAGCGGGCATTGATTCCCTGGGAGCGAAGCCGGACGACAAAAGCGCGTGCATAGGCGATATCGACCTGATCATCCGCACGGTCGTGCCAGGCCCAAACATCGATTTCAGGAAAATCAGCGGCATCCTCAACAATCCAGCCACCCACCACCGGTACCGAGGCAGCGAAGATTTCGGGATAGGCCATGGGCGCTGCAAAGGAAGCAAAACCACCCGTCGACGACCCGGTGACGTATATCCGATCCGCATCAACCGGATAGTCGTGGCGCACATCCTCCAGTACGGCGACGGCCAGGTCCAGGGCTGGAAACCACGGCTGTTTGAACTCCGGCGAATCCGGCGTCGCCCATGCACGATTGAAAGGTGCCATGGGCACCAGCACAAAGGCTGGCTGACTCTGGCGCATTTCGTCCGATGCCAGAATATAGGCACCCTGCGCTTGCTTGGACGCACCGTGCAGCACCATGACCAAAGGATATTCCCGATCCGGATCGATCGTCTCTGGCGTCAGGAGGTAGTAGGGCACCAGAAACGGATAACCCCAGGTGACGAAAACCTTACGCTCGAAACGATCAGTCCGGCCTGCGATGGGCTCCATCGGATAAAAGAAATTGGCCGCAACCGCGGCCAGAACCAGCGTGACAACAAACAGGGCGGCTCCGCGGAAGATCTTTTTCATGATGCATGCCGCCCCAATCGGTTTGATCGACGTCTCAAAGGTATCAGATCGCCCCGGCAATCGCCTTGCCGAGTTCAGACGTGCTCGCCTGTCCGCCCAGATCCGTAGTCAACGCCGAAGGCTCCTTCAGGACGGCCTCGATGGCGGTCATCATGTCGGCGGCGGCGGCGGGATGACCCAGATGTTCCAGCATCATGGCGCCCGACCAGATCTGGCCGATCGGGTTGGCGATGCCTTGACCTGCGATGTCAGGTGCGGAGCCATGAACAGGCTCAAACATGCTGGGCGCCGTCTTGGCCGGATTGATGTTGGCGCTGGGCGCGATGCCGATGGAACCGGCCACGGCAGGCCCAAGATCAGACAGGATGTCGCCGAAAAGATTGGAGCCGACAACAACATCGAACCAGTCGGGATGGCGCACGAAATGAGCGGTCAGGATATCGACATGGTACTTGTCGACCTCGACGTCGGGGAAATCCACGCCGACAGCTTCGACCCGCTCGTCCCAGAACGGCATGGTGTGGAAGATTCCGTTGGACTTGGTCGCTGACGTCAGGTGTTTCTTGGGCCTGCTCTGGGCCAACTCAAACGCATAACGCAGGATGCGGTCCGTGCCCTTGCGCGTGAAAATGCTGGCCTGCTGGGCCAGTTCGTCGTCCGTGCCTTCATAGAGCCTGCCGCCGATCTGTGAGTACTCGCCTTCTACGTTCTCGCGCACGACCCAGAAGTCGATCTCCTCGGGCGTGCGGTTGGCAAGCGGACAGTGCACACCTTCGAACAGGCGCACGGGGCGGATGTTGGCGTACTGGTCCATGGCCCTGCGGATCGGGATCAGCAGGCCCCAGAGCGAGATGTGATCGGGCACGCCGGGCCAGCCGACGGCACCCAGATAGATCGCATCAAAGGCACGCAACTGCTCCAGCCCGTCTTCGGGCATCATGCGGCCGGTGTTGGCGTAGACCTCACAGGACCAGCTGAATTCCACCCATTCGAAGCTGACACCGTGACGCGCACCCGCGGATTCAACGGCGCGCATGCCCTCGGGCATGACTTCCTTGCCGATGCCGTCGCCTGCGATCACGGCAATTCTGTGCGTCGTCATGGCCTAGTTTCCCTTGAATACGGCAGGGCGTTTTTCCAGGAAGGCATCGACCCCTTCCTTGTAGTCATGGCTTTGCGCCGCTTCATTTTGGAGCTTGGCTTCCAGCGCCAGCTGGTCATCGAGGCTGTTGTCCATCGACGCATTGAACGCATGTTTCATCTTGGCAAAGACCGCTGTCGGCCCTTGCGCCAGATTCCGCGCCAGGGTTCCAGCTTCGGCCTGCAACGCATCATCATCGACGACCTTCCAGATCATGCCCCAATCAGCGGCCGTCTCGGCAGGCAGATTGTCGGCCAGCATGGCAAGGCCCTTGGCGCGGGCGCGCCCGATCAGGCGCGGCATCATCCAGGTGCTGCCGGCATCGGGAATGAGGCCGATCCGTGCGAAAGCCTGCAGGAACGAGGCTGAGCGTCCGGCCAGGACGATGTCACAGGAGAGCGCGACACTGCAGCCTGCCCCAGCGGCGACACCGTTGATCGCGCCAATCACCGGCACATCGATGGTCTGCAGACGCTTGACCAGGGGATTGTAGTGAGTTTCGAGGTCGTTCTCAGGCCCCTCACCGTCTTCGGCTTCCAGGGCCGCCTTGAGATCAGCTCCGGCGCAGAAACCCCGTCCCGCGCCCGTCAGAACCACGGCGCGCTGAGCCGGATCCGATTCCACCTTCGAAAGAGCGTCCTGGAGTTCATCGAACATCTGATGGGTCAGGGCATTCAGCCGATCAGGCCTGTTGAGCGTGATGGTTGCAACGCCGTCTGCGACATTACAGAGAATCGTTTCATAGGCCATGAGTGCGTCCCGAACCCGGTTTCCTGTGCTTTCCTACATACCCTGTTCTTGCTCCCCGCCGCCACCGGGGATAGAGCGTGTTCCTATGGACAAGCCTGCCGCCATCAACCCAGACGCCAGCCGGCCCATGCCGATGTTCAACCGCATCGGCATGGCTGCGCTTTATCGCTGGGAGGTGCGCCGCTACCTCAAGGGCTGGCAGCACAGCATCGCCGGGCCGATCGGCAACACGCTGCTGTTTCTGGCGATCTTCGGTCTGGCCCTGGCGGGCCTGCGTGCCGATGTCGCGGGACTGCCGTTCCTTCATTATCTCGCGCCCGGCCTTGTCGTCATGACGGCCATGGGCACATCGTTCGAGATGGTCGCCTGGGCCCTGATCGATTCGAAGATTCGTGGCGCCCTTGCCGCCCTGCTGAGCGCCCCACTGCGCCCCATCGAACTTGCCGGTGTGCTGCTGGCCGCAGGCGTTACCGCCGGCATGATCACTGGCGGGCTTGCGATCCTGCTCATGCAGCTTTTCGTGCCTCTGCCGCCGGTCGATCCCCTGCTGATGATCGCCTACATCCTGCCGGGCTGCCTTCTGACCGCAGCGGCAGGGCTGATCACCGGCATCTGTGCCACCAAGTTCGATCACGTCGCCAATGTCGCGGGGCTTGTCGTTTCACCCCTCATCTTTCTCTCGGGCGTCTTTTTCCCCATCGCTGCCTATGGCTGGGGCCTCGACACCCTGGTGCGTTTCAGCCCGGCCTTCTGGGCCATCGAAGGGTTCCGCGAAGGATTTGTCGGCGTGAGCGAAGCATCCACGGCAACAACCCTGGTGCCCCTGCTCATCCTTGCCGCCCTGATGGTGCTGGCCTGTCACCGCATCCTGGCGACCGGCTACAAGGTCAAACAATGACGTGAGCGAAGTTGAAACCAACAAAGCCCTGCATTTGTTAGGCTCACGCCATGAAACACACGCTCCTTGCCATTGGTTTGTCGTTCCTGCTGACCAGCACGGGACTCGCCGAGACCTTCTCCGGCCCGGCTGACGTCATCGACGGCGACACCCTGACGGTCGCCGGAACAACGGTGCATCTTGCCGGGATTGCCGCCCCGCCCCTGGACCAGTGGTGCCAGCGCAACGACAAGGACATTCCCTGCGGCGTCATTGCACGCGGCGCCCTGCTTGATCTCGTGACCGCGATGAATGTCACCTGCCGTCTGACCGGCAACACATTCCAAGGTCAGCCCGATGCGGTGTGCAGCGCCGGCGGCTTCGAGATCAATGCCAACATGATCTACACCGGCTGGGCCTTGCCCCTGCCCGGCACGGATTTTCAGGTCACACGCGATGGCGCGCGCGAGGACCGGCGTGGTCTGTGGGCCACCAGCTACGTCCTCGACTGACCCCAAGCGGCCAGGCACCGCCTACTCCCGGGTCAGTCCCAGCGTGATGGCAGGCATTTCGGGCATGTCCTCGGGAATCTCCGTGACCCCTCCATGTTCAGGCTGTTTCCCGTGCAGTGGTAGTTCCAGGTGGTTGGTTCCGACGACACGGCCGAGGGTGCGATCATGCCGAAGAAGTCGGGTTGGTACGTTTCGATCTCGCCCCCGGAGATACCGACAACATCGGCGGCCGAGAGGAAGACCTGTCCGTCCCGGACGCAGTAACGTCCGTGACCTTCGCTTGGCGAATGGAGAGTCTCGATGGCTCCCATGCCGGCGCTGGTCATGGACATCCCCTGCAGCAACAAGACACCACCGGCCGAGCGCACGGTGTATTGCCCGTCCCCGGTGAACACATAAACCACGTCGTCATCCATGGTGCCCGAGGCGCTTGATTGCAGGCCATAGGCCGCCGTGAGTTCGCTGATCGCCTGGAACCAGGCGACAATCCCGCCCGAAGTCAGACGCCAGGTTCCGACGACGCAACTGTCGCCGAGGCTGGCCGGCAGGACCTCGGTTTCACAGCCGCAGGCTTGCTGGAAGGCATCGGCATCACTGTCGGCCTCGCCTTGCGGAGTGAAGGAAATGTCGAGGGGTTCACCGCCTGGAACGATCGCTGCAATCTTCAGTACGGCTTCACCTTCCAGAATGAGGTCCGCCGAGCCACCCTCGATATCAAGCGGATCGGGGCCAGCACCAAAAATCCGCAACCATGCAGATCCGGCATCGATCACGAGTGTGTCCGTCTTTGCCGGATCGGCGATGCGCAGGGTAAGAAGCTGCGCCGAGAGGGGCGGCCCCTCGTGGCGGATTGGATCGACCGGACCACAGGCGGGGGACGGAATACCGATCTCCTGGGTCGCGCTGACGGGCAGTGCGCGACCGTCGGGATAAAGCACCTGACCATCAAGCTGGAAGGCGGCCCAGTCCAGCCAGTGATCCGGTCCCATGGTTTCCGCCGCCTGTTCGGGCGTTGTCAGCCAGATATTGCCGTCGATCCCCTGTTCCATGACCCACCGCGCATCGAACTGGCGCGCGCCCCAGAAGAAGAAGGTCTGGGCGTCATAGGAGAATTCACTGATCGGCCGATCCGACTGTTCCGCCAGAAACCGCCTGATCCAGCGGTCGCGGAAGGTAACGCCTGACACCAGTTCATGGGCAAACCAGTCGGCACTGCCCTCGCTCCACCACGCGGTTCCTTCCCGCTCCCATTCGTGCTCGGCCTGCTGGAGTGTGTGGAAGAGTTCGTGAGCCAGATAGAAAGCCAGCATGTCGCCGCTCTCGACCTTGTCGACATAAACCACAATGACGCAGGCCTTGCCCGCCGGCGCACTCGATGTCAGTTCGTAGCCGATCCAGGCATAAGCCTCCTCGACCGTGCCGCAGTTCGTGTAGGCGCCGGTCGTCAGATCAGGATTGCCGGAGACCATGGCACCGACAAAAAGAGTGCGGGGTGCCGATGTGGCGACATCCCGCGCCAGGGCTTCTGCGTCCGCTTTCAGTGCAAGCAAGGCCGGCAGAATCGGATACAGGTCATATGCCTCGTCGGTTTCTCCGACCGTGGGTTCAAAGACATAGACCTCCGCACCGAACAGAGTCATCTGGGGGAGCGGCGCGAAGTCACGTTCCGACAGGCGCGCCATGTCGTCCTCGAAGGGGATGTCGTTTTCGTCAGCCTGGCCCGTTCCAGTGACGAGAACGAGCAGCAATCCGACCATCCAGACACGAAGATGAAGGAAACGGCGAGGTTGATCCTTCCTGCATCTCGGACCAGGTATCCCGCCGCCCTTGCGATGGTTCGTCAGCAGGAGCATTGAGGCAGGGAGTGTCTTCGGGGCGAAACGCATGCTGATACCAGCCCAATCGCGAGTGTTCGCGCCCGGGGGAGAGTTTAACAAGCTGCGACAAAACCGGTCAAATCCCGGAGAATCCCACCGCCCTCAATCTGCTTTGCCGAAGTGGTCGGCGAGGCTGTTCATGCCGGAATCAAAGATGCCTTCGATGGCTTCGCGCACGACATCCTCGGGCGCACCGGCAGGCTGGAAGCTGCAGGACCATGTCACCGAACAGGTATCCGACTCACCGGGCACAACGCGCAGGGTGGCGGTGAAGTCGGCGACCGGGAGCCGCCCGCCATCGCTGATCCCGTAACGCTGCATCATGGCATCATCGTCATGGCTGATCAGGCGCTCTGTCACCTTGATGCCACCGACAAATACCTGATGACGCACCGTGCGCCCATCATCCTCACCCATGCGGCTGTCCAGCACGGCGGGATGCCATCGGGTAAATGAATCGAAGGGTCCGATCAGCGACCAGACCTCCGAAGCAGGCGCCGAGAGATTCACCGAACGGCTGACATCAGTCATGAAGGATCTTCCTTGGCATCATCCAGGTCAGCTTCCATCCGATAGGAATCAAAGCTGATGTCGCCCATCCAGACCCAGGCCATCAACAGCGCCTCATCATCGGTTCGGATCGCATGGGGTTGCCAGCTCGCGGAACGAACGACTTCACCTGCGTTGTGTGTTTCATAGGTGTTTCCGTCATAGGACCAGCGGCCCGACCCGGCGATCAGGAGGTAGAGTTCCTCGGCACCATGCACGTGGCGTGGGTAGTAGGCTCCCGGCGCAATCAGAAACGTCCCGAAACGGATACCCCGGGAAGTCGAGCGATCTGCGGGTCCGACCAGTTGTGTCATGCAGTTGCGACCACCCATGTGCTGTTTCAGCTCTCCGGGAGGCGGCTCGAACCAGTTAAGGCCCGGCGCGACTGCGGCCAGGGGCGCGGCGAGAGCACTGCGACCCGGCGTCTGGAGCAAGGGCTGCAGATAGGCCAGTGCCTTTGGTTCTGGCTCACCGTCACGCGTCACCGGGACCGGATGTTCCAGGAGTGCAGCCTGCAGTTCTCCTGCCGCACGCAGGCTTCCTCGGGCCGCTGCGCCAGCCATGCCGCACAGGCTTGTGCAAATTCCAGCATCCAACCCTCAGCAAATCCACGCGCCGTGATCGACGCCCGTCGCGCCGCATCCCATAGTAGCGCCAGCAGGTCAGGGAACAATGCGATGAAACGTATCGTCGAGAATTTCTCCAATTCGGTGCGCGATATCGAGGAAACCGGCATCACACTTGGTGACGGCACCCGTCTGTCCGCGCGCATCTGGATGCCCGAAGACGCCCAGGACAACCCGGTCCCGGCCATCCTGGAATACATCCCCTATCGCAAACGCGACCTGACCCGGAACCGCGACGAGCCGATGCATCGTTATTTCGCCGGCCACGGTTACGCCTGCCTGCGCGTCGATATCCGTGGTTCCGGTGAGTCCGAAGGCATTCTGCGCGACGAATATCTTGGCGAACCCGAACTCAGTGATGCGCTTGAGGTCATTGCCTGGATCGCAGAACAGCCATGGTGCGATGGCAGTGTCGGGATGATGGGGAAATCCTGGGGCGGCTTCAATTCGCTTCAGGTCGCATCCCTGCAGCCCCCGGCCCTGAAAGCGATCATTGCAGTTGCCGCGACCGATGACCGCTATGCCGACGACATTCATTTCATGGGCGGCTGCCTGCTCAACGACAACCTGATGTGGTCGGCAACCATGCTGACCTTCAACACGCGCCCGCCCGATCCAGAGATCGTGGGCGAGCGCTGGCTCGACATGTGGAAGGAACGCCTGGCTGCGGACGAACCCTGGGCACTGACATGGCTGGAACACCAGCGGCGCGATGCCTATTGGCAGCACGGTTCGGTGTGCGAGAACTATGACGCGATCCAGGTCCCGGTCTATGCCATCACCGGCTGGTCCGACGGCTATTCCAATGCGATCGCGAGACTGATGGCGGGCCTGAAGGGACCGCGTCGCAGCGTGATTGGCCCCTGGGCGCATGTCTATCCCCACGACGGAACGCCGGGCCCGGCCATCGGCTTCCTGCAGGATGCCTTGCGCTGGTGGGACCGATGGCTGAAGGGTCGTGACACCGGCATCGACAAGGAACCGGCCTATCGCGTCTGGATGCAGGAGAGCGTGGCGCCTGCCGTAAACTATGCCGAACGTCCGGGACGCTGGGTCTCTGAGAACCAGTGGCCTTCGCCGGGCATTCACCAGAAGACATTCCACCTTCACGGCAACAACACCCTGCAGGATGTTCCGGGAGAGCCCGGCGAACGCGCCTTCCGCTCGCCTGCCTCCACCGGCATGGATGGCGGGGAATGGTGCGGCTTTGGCATGACGGGTGAGCTTGCCCTGGATCAGCGCTCCGAGGATGGCCGCAGCCTGTGTTTCGAGACTGCGCCCCTTGCCGAACGCCTGGAACTGATGGGCGCACCGGTGATCGAACTGGTGCTTGCCAGCGACAAGCCGGTGGCCCAACTCGCCGTTCGCCTTTGTGATGTGGCACCCGATGGCGCTTCGACGCTGGTGACCTACGGGGTTCTCAACCTCACCCACCGCGACAGCCACGAACATCCAGAACCGCTCGAGCCTGGCAAACGCTACAGGGTCCGGGTGCAACTCAACGATATCGCTCAGGCGTTCCCCGAAGGCCATCGCCTGCGCCTTGGGCTCTCGACCTGCTACTGGCCGCTGGTCTGGCCCGCGCCCGAAGCGGCGACACTGACGCTGACCACAGGTACCGCCACCCTCGCATTGCCGATGCGTGAACCACGCCCTGAAGACGCCGAACTGCCGGCCTTTGCCGAACCCGAAACCGCGCCGGATGTTCCGGTCACATCGGTCGCACCGGGAAGTTTCCACCGCACCATGAGTCGCGACAAGGTGACCGGCGAAGTCACGAGCCTGATGACGGGCGAAGGCGGCTTTTTCGGCATCGAGGGAACCTATCGCATCGATCCCATCGGCACGGAGATCTCGCACACCATGGAGAAACGCATGGCAATCCATGATGACGATCCGCTTTGCGCCAGCATGCAGTACGACCAGACCATCGGCATGAAACGCGGCGACTGGGAAATCCGTGTTGCCATGAACTGCCGCCAATGGAGTACAGCCACCCACTTCATCCATGAGGTGAGCGTTGATGCCTGGTTTGGCGATGCAATGATTTCGTCACGAAACTGGGTTAAGGAAATTGAACGCGATCTTGTCTGATCGCATCCATCCAGACTTCTTTCCGGGACAGGCGACATGACGACCTTCGCGCTCAATGGCCTTGGCCGCATCGGCAAACTGGCGCTGCGTCCGTTGCTGGAACGCGGTGCCAAGCTTGCCTGGATCAACGATGCGGTCGGTGATCCCGCCATGCATGCCCATCTGCTGGAGTTCGACTCCGTGCATGGCCGCTGGCCTGCAGGGATTTCCAGTGACGAAAGTTCGATCACCATCGACGGCACCCGCCTGCCCGTTCACGGCGAGAGCGAGATCGCCGACCTGCCGATGGGCGGCGTCGATGTCGTGATCGACTGCACCGGCGTCTTCAAGAGCGAAAAGGCACTGGCCCCCTATTTCGCGGCTGGTGTGAAGAAGGTGGTGGTCTCTGCACCGGTGAAGGATGGCGACACCGTCAACATCGTCTATGGCATCAACCATGGCCTCTATGACCCCGCACTGCACCGCATCGTGACGGCAGCGAGCTGCACGACGAACTGTCTGGCTCCGGTCGTGAAGGTCCTTCACGAGGCCATCGGTATCCGCCACGGCTCCATCACCACGATTCACGACGTTACCAACACCCAGACTCTGGTGGACCGTCCGGCCAAAGACCTGCGCCGGGCACGTTCGGCGCTGAACTCCCTGATCCCCACGACAACCGGCAGCGCCACCGCGATCACGCTTATCTACCCCGAACTCGCGGGCAAGCTGAACGGCCATGCCGTGCGTGTTCCCCTGCTTAATGCCTCGCTGACCGACTGCGTGTTTGAAGTCACGCGTGAAACCACGGCCGAGGAGGTCAATGCGCTTTTCAGGGCAGCCGCCGAAGGTTCGCTCAAGGGTATTCTGGGTTATGAAGAACGCCCGTTGGTCTCCGCCGATTACACGAACGACACACGGTCGGGCATCGTGGATGCGCCCAGCACCATGGTCGTGAACGGCACCCAGGTGAAGGTCTATGCCTGGTATGACAACGAGATGGGCTACGCGCACCGTCTCGTCGATGTCGCCCTGATGGTGGGACAGCGCCTGTGAGCCGACCCGACGGGCTTTCCGCCTATGTCGCGGTCACGGCTGCCTATTGGGCCTTCATGCTCACTGACGGCGCCCTGCGCATGCTGGTGCTGCTCCATTTTCACAATCTGGGCTTCACGCCGCTCCAGCTGGCCTGGCTCTTTGTGCTTTACGAACTCGCAGGCATGGTAACGAACCTGTCGGCGGGCTGGATCGCCGCACGGTTCGGCCTCACCACGACACTCTATGCGGGACTGGGCCTTCAGGTGATGGCTCTGGTGGCGCTGTCCCAGCTTGATCCCGGCTGGGCGCTGGGCCTTTCCATCACCTTTGTCATGACCGTGCAGGGCGTTTCCGGTGTGGCCAAGGATCTCGCCAAGATGTCTTCCAAGTCTGCCGTCAAACTGCTGGCGCCCAGGGAAAGCGGCAGCCTGTTCCGCTGGGTTGCCGTACTGACCGGTTCCAAGAACGCCGTGAAGGGGTTTGGGTTCCTGCTGGGTGCGGCCCTGCTCGCCACCATCGGGTTTGTTGGGTCGGTTCTGGCCATGGCAGCGGTGCTGGCCGCGATCCTGATTGCTGTCCTGATCCTGATGCCGTCGGGCCTGTCCAGGGGCCGGAGCGATGCGAAGTTCAGCGAGGTCTTCTCCAAGTCTTCCAACGTGAACTGGCTTTCGGCAGCCCGTGTCTTTCTGTTCGGCGCGCGCGACGTCTGGTTTGTCGTGGGCATTCCGCTTTATTTCTATGGCGTGCTTTCTGACGGCACGGCAGAAGGCAATCACGCTGCCTTCTTCATGGTCGGCGGGTTCATGGCTGCCTGGATCATCCTCTACGGTGCCGTCCAGTCCTCCGCACCGCGCCTGTTGCGCGCAGGCCGGCACCCCGAAGGCGAACTGGTTGGCGAAGCGCGGCGCTGGGCACTCATGCTGCTGGTGATCCCCGCACTTCTGGCCGCAGCAGCCATTGCTGCCGGAGAGCCCACGCTGTGGCTCACCATCACCCTGGTTATCGGCCTGCTGATGTTCGGCGCGGTTTTTGCCGTCAATTCCTCACTGCACTCCTATCTCATCCTTGCCTTTACACAGGATGAGCGCGTCACCATGGATGTAGGCTTCTACTACATGGCCAATGCCGGTGGACGCCTTCTGGGCACGGTGCTATCGGGCCTCACCTATCAGTTCGGTGGCCTCGGCCTTTGCCTTGCCACAGCGGCTGTCATGGTTGCCTTGAGCGCCCTGGCAGCAGGCAGGCTGAAGGCGCAGGAAACCAGGGAGACGCCCGCATGAACGTCTTTGAGCGCCACCTCAGCATCTGGATTGCCCTTGCGATCCTGGCAGGCATTGCGCTTGGCAATGTCGCACCGGGCCTTGTGGCACTGATTGCCGGGGCGGAGTTTGCCAGCGTCAATCTGGTCGTTGCCGTGCTCATCTGGGCAATGGTTTATCCCATGATGATCGGCGTCGATCCCCGCTCCTTCCGCGACATCGTCGCCCAGCCCAAGGGGCTCGGGATCACGCTCATCGTCAACTGGCTGATCAAGCCCTTCACCATGGCCGCGCTCGCGGTTCTCTTCTTCGAGGTGATCTTTGCGCCCCTGATCGAGCCCGAAGATGCGCAACAGTACATCGCAGGCCTGATCCTGCCGGGCGCAGCACCCTGCACGGCCATGGTGTTCGTGTGGTCGCAACTGACGCGCGGAGACGAGAGCTACACCCTGTTGCAGGTGTCGGTGAACGACATCGTCATGATCTTTGCCTTTGCGCCTCTCGTTGCCGTGTTGCTCGGCGTGACCGACATCATCGTGCCCTGGGAAACCTTGGTGCTATCCGTGGTCCTGTTTGTCATCCTGCCGCTGGCAGCGGGCCTGATCACGCGTTCGCGCCTGTCGGACCCGGCCCGCATCGCGGCCTTTCGGGACCGCATCAAGCCGCTTTCGATCATCGGTCTCATTACAACCGTCGTCATCCTGTTCGGTCTGCAGGGTCATGTGTTCCTGGACAACCCGCTCGTCATCCTGCTGATCGCCACGCCGATTCTGGTCCAGAGTTATGCCATCTTTGCTTTGGCCTATGGCGTCGCCTTTGCCATGCGTGTGCCCCACAGGATCGCTGCGCCCTGCGCCCTGATCGGGACGTCCAACTTCTTCGAACTGCGGTGGCCGTGGCGATCAGCCTGTTCGGCCTCAACTCGGGCGCCGCACTTGCCACGGTCGTGGGTGTGCTGGTCGAGGTTCCCGTGATGCTGTCGCTGGTCGCCTTTGCCAACCGGACGCGATCACGGTTCTCCTGAATCACAACGCGATCATTCCTCGAGTCAGGACGGTGCCAACCGGGCGGGACCATGGCAGGATGCCGCATCGACTTTGATCGCACCCAACCCGTGGTTCCCTCATGAACGATCGCGAACTCTGTTATCTCTCCGCACGTGATGCTCTGGCGCTGTTCCGCAGCCGCAAGCTCTCGCCGGTCGAACTGCTCAAGGCACAGATCCGGCGCGCCGAAGCGGTCGAGCCGGTCGTGAATGCCCTTGCCTACACGTTCTTTGACGATGCCCTGAAAGCGGCAGCAAAGGCCGAAGCCCGCTACATGAAAACCGATGGCCGGTTGCGCAGGCTGGAGGGCCTCACCTTGGCGGTAAAGGAAGATACTGCCGTGAAGGGTCGCCCCCGCACCTTCGGCTCGCTGGTGTTCAAGGACAACATTGCCGACCACACCAACCCGTCCGTGGAGCGCCTGATGCGTGCCGGTGCAATTGTTCATGCCCTGACGACCTGCCCCGAATTCGTCTGGCCCTGGACCTGTACATCGAAGCTCCATGGCGTCACCCGCAATCCCTGGAACACGCAGATCACCAGCGGCGCATCCTCCGGCGGTGCCGCTGCCGCTGCGGCCTCTGGCACGACAACGCTGGCGACCGGCTCAGACAGTGCCGGCAGCATTCGCATGCCAGCAGCCATGTGCGGCATTGCCGGATACAAGCCGCCCTATGGCCGCAATCCCGGCAGCCCCGAGGTCGCCATGGATCCGTTTTTCCATATCGGCCCCATGACCCGCACCGCCGCTGACGCCGCCCTGATGCAGAACGTCATGTCGGGTCTTCACAAACAGGATCACAGCACACTGCCCCAGCGGATGCGCCTGCCCGACAGCTTTCCCGATGTCGCGGGCATGAAGATTGCCTGGTCCATGGACCTGGGTGTTTACGAGGTCTCCAGCGGCGTACGCGCCAACACAAGGGCTGTGCTAGACCAGCTGCGCGAGGCAGGTGCGATCGTGGAAGAGGTCGAAACACCCTGGGCACAGCTTGCCAAGGCCAATGTCGGCATGTGGGGCGGCCATATCTATGCCGACGAGTTCAGCGACGCCGCCAACAACCATCCCGATCTGGTCAACGACTACACCAGGACCTTCGCGGCTGAGAACGAATCCATCTCGGCCCGCGAGTTCCACGCCTGTATGCAGGCGATTGGCCAGACCTGGGCAGAGTTCGGACCACAGCTGGCCCGTTACGATGCCTTTCTGTGCCCCACTGTGGGCACCACCGAGATCGGTGCGGATGTACGCGACTGGGTCGACCCCATTACCGTCGACGGTGCCGAACACGACGTCAACAAGGTCATCATGACCTTCCTGTTCAACGGCTTCAGCCGTTGCCCCGCCCTTTCGGTAGCTTCAGGCCTTGCAAGCGATGGCGTGCCCACCGGCATCCAGATTGTCGGCAATCCCTATGACGACAGATCGGTGTTTCGCGTGGCCCAGGCGCTTGAAGGCCGGGTCGACTTCGCAGGTATCAGCGTCTGATCCGTTAATCAGGGCAACGGCGTCGTGATGTGCGGCGCCAGGGCTTCCATGACGGCGTTGTATTGCGCGCGTGCGGCATCGACTGCTGCAACGTCCATAGCGCTTTCATGGGTGTAGCGCACCTTGTGGATACACTGACCGTCATGCCCCAGGCCGACGAATTCGGTAACGGCACCAGCTCCCTTGAGGCCGACATAGATGACGCCCAGCATTTCGATATCGCCGGCCATGAAGGAATCCATCTGCTCCATGCTCGCAATCTCAAGGCCGTTCATCTCCGAGACCTGGAGAACAACGCGATGCACACTCTGAATTTCAGCGATGGCGATGTCGTTGGTGATCGCATCCAGACCGCCATCATAACGATAGTAGGAGACATTCCGGCTGCCATCGGGGTCGTAGAACCGGCACTGCACACCAGCTCCCGGCTCAGGAAACCGGATCGTCTCCTGATAGGGAATGCCCGCCAGATCTGCTGTGTCGATTTCGTAATCCTGGCTGCATTCGGCAAAGGCAACCGCGGGAGCAGCGAACAGAATGATCAGGAATGTCAGAAGGCGCATGGTCTGCTCCACAACATTGAGAGCCGGATTGGACCTCAATCTTGTGGCAAAATTGCAGCCTTGTCTTGGCGTTACTTCGCGTGCACGCAAAGACGGTGACGCCTAACCCAGCCCCTCGACGACATAGGAGCGGCTGATGCAGGCCTTGTCGCGGATGGAGAGGGCTTCGGCGTATTCCTCGCTGCGGAACCATGCAACGGCCTGATCGGCGGAAGGAAAGCGAATGATGACCCCGCGCGACAGGGGGGCGGGTTCGCCTTCAAGGTGGGTGATGTTCTCACTTGCCGCGAGCACTTCGCCCTCGAACTTCTCCAGGGTCGGACCGATGAGTTCGCGATAGCGCGGCATCATTTCGGGATGTTTCACGTCGAGTTGGACGACATAGTAGCCATACGCCATCGATCTGCTCCCGGATCAGTCGTGATTCTGCGCTGCGAACAGTTCCTGTTCGTTGTGCTGGCAATAGACGACATGCTTCTGGCCCATCTCCTGACGCGGCGCGGATTCCACATCGCACTTGCCCTCGATCGTGACCGGGCAACGCATACGGAACGGGCACGGCACATCATGCAGCATGACGTTGCTGCGCATGCCGGCTTCGGCTTCGCGGCTGCCGATCACTTCTTCCAGCCAGCCCTGGCGCAGCGCGGGCACGGAATTGATCAGCAGCTGGGTATAGGGATGGTGCGGCGGCGCGAAAACCTCCTTGGTCAGGCCCGTATCGATGATGCGCCCGGCATACATCACCGCAACACGGTCGGCGATGGAGGCCACGGTCGAGAGGTCATGGCTGATGAAGACATAGGCGACCTTGTGCTTCTCGCGCAGTTCCTTCATCAGCTCCAGGACACGCGCGGCGACCACGGTATCGAGCGCGGAAAGCACCTCGTCACACAGGATGACATCGGGCTCAGCAGCAAAGGCACGCGCAATCGAGACGCGCTGGCGCTGCCCGCCTGAAAGTTCGGCGGGGAAACGGCCGGCATAGTCTCCGTCCAGTCCGACCATCTCCAGCAGTTCTGCGATGCGGTCCTGCTTTTCCGAACCCTTCATGCCGAAATAGAGTTCCAGAGGCCGCCCGATTGCATCATCGATGCGTTTCTCGGGGTTAAGCGACTGGTCCGGGCTCTGGAAGATGATCTGAATGCGGCGCAACTGCTCCTTGGTACGCTGGCGCGCATGCACGGGAAGTGTTTGATCGTCCATGGTCACCGCGCCGTTCAAGGACGGGTGAAGGCCGGCCATGACCCGCGCCAGGGTCGATTTGCCACTGCCGGATTCACCCACCACGGCCAGCACCTCACGCGGATAGACATCAAGCTCGATGTCATGGAGCACGTACTGCTCGCGATCCGTGGTTTGGAACATGCGCTGGCGTTCATAGGTCGCATCGACCTCGCGCACGGTCATGATCGGCGTCTGCTCGGCGGCAGGATTCCATTCCGACAGTGCGGTCTCGCGTGTCGGCTTGGGCTTCACGGCACCCAGCAAGGTGCGGGTATATTCTTCCTTGGCGTGGTTGAGGATGGCGTCGGTCGGGCCTTCCTCAACGACATCGCCCTGGTTCATCACCAGGATACGGTCGGCATGCTCGATCGTGGATAAACGGTGGGCGATGATAATCGTGGTTCGCCCTTCACAAAGCTCTTGCAGCGCGGCCTGCACCTGGCGCTCCGATTCATTGTCCAGCGCCGACGTCGCCTCATCGAGAAT
>CALIUG010000133.1 GCA_938048755.1 uncultured Alphaproteobacteria bacterium | reverse complement strand
CTGTTTGACCCTCAGGGTCTTGCCGTTGATCTCACCGCGCAGCGCGCCGGTGAGAACATAGAACAGCCTCAGACTGCCGCCGCTGGCCAACGGCAAGCCGTCACCGTTCACCTTCTGCACCGCGACACGGCCGTCTGCATGGGGTCTGGCGGTCACGACGTTGAGGACCCGGTTGGTACCCGCCACATTCTGCGCCGATGTCGGCCAACCACCGTCAAAGGTGACGGGATGGAACGGCTCCTGCATGGCCGCGCTGCCGTGGTCGCCGAAGTCCAGGACAAAGCCCGGGCCCGAAAGCAGGATCTGAATACGTTTGGCACCGGAGAAGTCGGAGAACGCGCCATCCTTGTCGATGGTCGCCAGACTGATGCGCCAGGCCAGCGAGCCGTCACCCAGATAGGCGTTGGCAATCTCGCGCGTGACGCTCAGCCCGTTGTTCCAGGGCACCTCTTCATGGTCCTCGTGGCGGATCACTGTTGTGGTCATGGTCCCTCGCATCGTCAGGTCCGTTCTTGCATGGCAGGGCGTGGCGCGCCACCATCGCTGCTCGACTTCAAACACGCCGGAAGAACAGGGACAGCATGTCAGACCAGCCCATCGATCTTGCCAAGGATGCCTTTGTCAGCGGCGCCTATGGCCTGAAAGACAGCGACGACGCCCAGTCGTTCTACAAGTTGTGGGCCGATGACTATGAAGGTCATATGGTCGGCGAACTGGGCTACTGCTCACCGCGGCTGGTGGCCGAACGGCTGACCAGGAATCTGCACGATACCAGCGCTGAAATCCTCGATGTCGGATGCGGCACCGGGCTCACCAGCGATCATCTCCATGAGCAGGGTTTCGTCAATGTCGACGGTGTCGACCTGACCGATGCCATGCTCGCCAAGGCGCGCACGCGCGGTATCTACCGCAACCTGATCCGTGCCGATCTCACCAAACCGATTGACCTGCCCGATGCCTGTTATGACGGCATGGTCTCGTCGGGCACATTCACCTGTGGCCATGTCGGTCCCGAACCGTTCGACGAACTGGTGCGCCTGCTCCGGCCCGGTGGCCTGATCTCGTTTTCCGTCCATGTCGATATCTGGGAAGCTCAGGGGTTCGAGGCAGCACTTGGCCGATTGGTTGCCGAGGGAAAGCTGGAACTGTTAGAGAAGGAACTCGACAAGTTCTTCGAGCCGTTGGAGCCTGCCGGCTGGTTTTTCGTTTATCGGCGTATCTGAGAGAGGATTTTCCTGATGCAAGTCAACATGCGTGGCGCACCTGGCCGCTACAACGCGCCTTATTCCGGCGTGCCGACCTTCCTGCGTCAGGATTACTGCGATGACATCGGGACGCTCGACGCCGATATCGCCATTCTGGGCGTGCCGACCGACGAGGGGTCGCCCTTCATGGCGGGTTCGCGCTTTGCACCCCGCTCCATCCGTGAACATTCGCTGCGTTTTGGTTCATCGGGCTATTACGACGTACTGACCGACCGCAGCTACCTGCTCTGGGAAACGGAAAACCGGCGCATCGTCGATGTCGGCGACACCGATGTCATGGGCACCGGCATCGTGCAGACCTTCGACAACATCACGGCCGATGTTGAAGCGATCCTCGATCGCGGTGCCATGCCGGTCATCATCGGTGGTGATCACGCGATCACCTATCCCATCGTGCGCGCCTTCAAGGAGCCCATGCATGTGCTCCATTTCGATGCGCATATGGACTATCAGCCGTTCGTGCATGACCTGCGTTTCACCAACGGGCACGCGTTCCGGCACATCAAACCCATGGAACACGTGCTGTCGCTGACACAGATCGGGATCCGCAGCCTGCGGAGCACGATCCAGGAGTTCATCGATGCCCGGGCCGAAGGCAGCCGCATCGTCACTATGGACGAGGTCTATCGCCGTGGTCCGGCAGGGTTCGTGTTCGACACGCTGCCCAAGGACGAGAAGGTCTATGTCTCGATCGATGTCGATGTCTTCGACATGCCGCTCATTCCAGGTTGCGTGTCGGCCGAACCCGGCGGCATGACTTATCAGGAGCTGCGCGACATGCTGCGCGCCATCGCCCAGCACATGGAAGTGGTGGGTTTCGACTTTGTCGAGGTCAATCCCCAGCTGGATGTGGGCACCGGCATCACGTCCTATCTTGGTGCGCACACCATGGTCGAGTTCCTCGGTGCAATCTGCGAGCAGCCGAAGTGGCATGCCCGCACCGGACGCGACTAGAGGAGACGCTCTAGGCCCGGATTGTTGCCCGACGCATGACGCGCCGGAAGCCCTGGCCACCGAACTTGGCGCCGAGGTCATCCTCGAGCGCCTGATGCATCAGACACCGGTTGTCCCACACGACCACGCTGCCGGGTTCCCAGCGAAAGCGGCAGCAGAAGATGTCCTGGGTGGCATGGTCCTTGAGGTGCTCGAGGATCATGCGGCTTTCGGCCGGCGTCATGCCTTCGATCTCGAAACAGTAGGATGGTGAGATCATCAGCGACGTCCGGCCGGTCACAGGATGCACCTGGCTGAACGGATGGGCTGTTACCTGCCGTTTGCCGTCTGTTTTCTCGCGCATGGCCATGCCTGCGAAGTTTTGCGAGTGGCTGGATGGATCGGAGGAATCATGCAGGCCGCGGACCTGCGAGAGCATCGCCTTCATGCCGTCCGACAGGGTTTCCCAGGCCAGGTACATGTTGGCGAACAGGGTGTCGCCACCGACTGGCGGAATCTCGATCGCATAAAGCACCGCGCCCAGCGGCGGCTGCTCGCGAAAGGTCATGTCGGCATGCCAGTCATGCCCGAAATTAAGAACCTCGTCGGGCGTTTTCACGATCTCGATCAGTTCGGGATATCCGTCGATCCCCTCGACATAGGGGTAATCCTCAAGTTCACCGAAATGTCGGGAAAAGGCGATCTGCTGTTCGGGTGTCACGTTCTGATCGCGGAAAAACAGAACAAGATGATCCTGAAAGGCGGTCTGGATCGCAGCCAGCGTCGTTGCGTCGAGAGGTTGTGAGAGGTCGACTCCCAGAACTTCGGCGCCCACGGCGGTGGAATAGGGACGCACTTCAAGCTCGGGCATGAGGATCACTCCGCTTTGGGGCCGGTTGGCCGTGCGACCATGCTAGCCCGGAAATGGCGGCAGGACAGCCCTCAGACGGCCTGGGATTCGGCCTCGACCTCGTTTGTCGCGCCGCGTTTCCAGGGGCGCCCGGCCAGCATCAGCAGAACACCCGGAACCAGCGCGGCCAGCCAGGCAGGCTCGCTCAGAAGCGGTAGCAGGACATCGGTCCAGAGGTCGGGGTCAACTTGCTTTTCGATCAGTGCGCCGAAGCCGACAAGGCTGTTGGGATCGATGGAAACCCAGAGTTCAGCAATCGACTGGCTGTGATCCCACAGCACCAGAGCCAGGGC
>CALIUG010000132.1 GCA_938048755.1 uncultured Alphaproteobacteria bacterium | reverse complement strand
AGCGCAACGTTTGGGTTGAACGGAAGATCCGAAACGCTCAACCTCAGAGTTTAAGCCAAATTTCCTTCGTCCGCTCCGTATTCAGTGAAGAAGCTTCCTTCTCAAGAAGGGTATTCGAGGCTCCAGCCAGTTTTCGCGAAGCAAGGTTTGATCAGCCCCCCGAGTTCGCAGGCAGCGATGGCCACGGATTTCTGGACCTTGCGGGGTTGGACGTGCGCGCTCACGGCAATCCCAGAAAATGGGAGGTGGCTGAGGAATGGACGTGGAAGGGAATTGTCTACATCCCCACACGCTGGACCTTCACGCAAAACCGCTTTGCGACAGATGGCTGGGCGACGTCCTCCGAGCTAGCCACGCGTGTCCGTCGTCTCCGGCAGCTTGCCAGTTCTATCCACGCCCACGACACTGAACGCGATCTGTTTATCCTAGAGCGTCGCCTAGAACGCGGCTATCGGTGGCACCACAAAGGGTGCTTCGCCGCGTTTCCGGCGATCCTGATGGTATTTTTCTATGGCATCCTGTCTGACCATGGACGCAGTCTGCTTCGACCGTTCTTGTGGCTGCTCGCAGCCACTGTGGCTTTTCATACCTACACCGTCGACCGCTATGCCGCATGGCAGAACAGCACCTTCGACACCGCAGGGCTGAGTTGGTGGCAGATGATACGTGATCACTACCTTGCCAACGATCAGCTTAATGTCTTTACTCTTGGCAACACCATCCCGTTCCTCGGCCTCTACAGCACCACGCGCCGGGCCGTCGTTCAGAGCCTCTTTGGTGAAGACATGAACGTGCCCTGGGACATCTATCTGGCATCGACATGCCACTCCATTGTCTCGGTCGTGCTGATCTTTCTTTTCCTGCTTGCTGTGCGTACCCACCTGCGGCTGAAGGCGTGACCGCCTTAGCGCCCACCACCTTCCACGGCCACGAGGGCGAGGACTTTCTGACGCTGACCTTTTTTGGTCTGGACGCTCAGGGATTCTATGTCGATATCGGCGCGTTCGACGGGCGTTTCGGTTCCGCAACAGCTCTGTTCGGCACACTGGGATGGCGTGGCGTCTGCACCGAGGCCCATCCCGAACACGCCGCGATGCTGAAGGAAAACCGACCAGACGCCACCTGCGTCCATGGCGCTGTTGTGGCGCGGGAAACGGGGCCGACGGTGACGGTTCATGCCGACCCGCTGGGGCTGGCGACAGGAGAACACGCGCCTTCTCCGGGCAGGCTTGCAACGCTTTATGGCCCATACGGGCGGATGCCCGTAGCAGCACAGAAGGTCAGGGTTCCGGCCTTCACGCTGGCCGGGCTGATGGACCAGCACGCAGAGGGTCGCCGGACCATCGACCTGCAGTGCCTTGATACCAAGGGGACGGAAGCCGACATCCTGGCTTCGCTGGAACCGGGGGTCTGGGACATCCGCCTGCTGATCGTGCGCGCGGAAACCCAGACCGAGCGTGAGGCGCTGCTGCCGATGCTGATTCGGCTGGGACTGATCCGTGCGCGCCAGTTGGAACGCTGCATGCTGTTTGCCAACGAGGCGGCCGCCGCCATGGCGCTCGACTTCCGCAGGCTTGACTGCACCATCGCCGATGCCGTGCATCCCGGCGCGCCGCGCACGACGCCCCGACACCAGCGCGGACGCAGGTTGCGCGACGAACGGTTCTGGATGACCGACAACGTACTGTGCCAGCAAACCCAACAGCCGCTTTCGGCCATTCTGGATTTCCCGCCGCCGGTTCTTGACCATCAGGCGCTCAACGCCATGCCTTTGGTGCACGGGGTCAATCTGTTCAGCCCCAATGGCAATTCGATCGACGCCACCCAGAGAGCCGTTTGTACCAGCATGGTCGCGGCTGCCCATGCGGACGGCGGCAGCGCGAAGCTGATCCAGATCCAGTCGGCGGAGGACCCTGACCTCACACCGGTCGGGTTCAAACGCGGTATGGGCCTGACGCGCGACGCCCGCACGCTGGGCGACTTTGCCGTGCCGCGCCCCCTGCCCCTGCTGTTTGATGTGCTGGACCGGCTGGCCGCACAGACCCCGGCGGACGGGTACATGATCTTCGCCAATGCCGATATCTGCCTCAAACCCCGGTTCTACCGCGCCGTGCGCGAACTGCTGGGCAACGGATTCGATGCGCTGGTGATCAACCGGCGCACGGTCTCGCCCGACCACGCCTTTGCGGAAGGTTCGGTGCTGGTCGAGATCGAACCCGGTCTGCCGCATCCGGGCTACGACTTTTTGTCTTCCGGCGCGATCACTACGAACGCTACGTGCGCAACGACGCGCTGATCGGTGTGCCAGGCGTCGCGCGGGGCCTGCTGTTCAACATGATCGCCCAGGCAACGTGCATGCTGATCCTGCGCAATGTGGCGCTGACCTATCATTTTGGCGATGACCGCACCTGGCGCTCTCCGGAGCTTGAGGATTACGCCGCGTTCAACACCGGGCAAAATCGGGCCGTCATGAACGCGCTTTCCAGGGATCAAGAGACCGGCCGGCGTCTGTCGGAATTTGTCACGCGAAAGGGGTAGCGCGCGTCACTGCGCCGTCCTTCTCGTAGCCCTGCACCAGGCTTCGACCGGTTGCCGGATTCATCTCGGCGGCCAGTCGTGTGTGACTGTTGAGGATGGGCGCTGCGACCCAATCAAGGTCTCTGGCTGTCGTCATGACGTCCT
>CALIUG010000131.1 GCA_938048755.1 uncultured Alphaproteobacteria bacterium | reverse complement strand
AAGGCAAAAGCGCGAACCTATGACGCACTCTGGCGCGCACTCGGAGACATCTGCGGCCTCTTCAAACCACAGGAATGCTGGAACTATCTCAAAGATACTGGATACGTTGCAGAATAAACGCACGATGCTCTAGCCGATGGTCGCCAGGGCCGGGAAGGTCTGGAGCAGCCAGAAGGCAAACTCAGAGAGATAGCCGGTGATCATCGCCAGTCCCATGAGAACCAGAATGGCGCCCGCAGCAATCTGCATGCGCCGTCCGAACTTGCCCAACCCGCGCATATGCCTCAGGAAAAAGCCGGTAAAGGCGGCTGCGATCAGGAAGGGAACGCCCAGGCCCAGGGAATAGACCCCCAGCAGGATCATGCCGCCGGCCACCGTGTTGCCCACCGCAGCGATTGCAAGAATGCCTCCCAGAACCGGGCCGATGCAGGGTGTCCAGCCAAAGGCAAAAGCCGCCCCGAGAATATAGGCGCCGATCGGCTGCCCACCCGGAACGTTGAGATGGAACCGCACGTCACGCTGCAGGCTCTGAAATCGCACCAGCCCGATCATAACCAGACCGAACAGGATCACGACGACGCCGGCAACGGTTTCCAGAATGTGACGGTAACGCAGAAGCATATCGCCAATGGCGGTCGCGCTGGCCCCCATCAGAACAAAGACGGTTGTGAACCCCAGAACAAATAGAAGGCTGAGCAACAGCGTTGTCATGCGCTGCCTGCGCGTGGTTTCCCCGGTCAGCTCCTCAAGCGATTCGCCGGCAATGTAGGAGACATAGGCAGGCACCAGCGGCAGCACACAGGGCGACAGAAAGGAGATCAACCCTGCCAGGAATGCGCTGAAAAGACCGATACCGGAGATTTCCATGAGGCGTACCGGTCCTGATCAGTCCGACAGGGCGGCCTGCTCCACCACATCGGAAGAAGCCTGCCTGGCAGCCTCCACCAGGGGGAGGATGTCTGCCAGGGCGGCGTCGCTGCTCCAGTCTGCTTCACCGACAAGCTGGGCAACGATGTTGCCTTCATGGTCGATCAGCAGAGTCGTGGGCAGGCCGAAGACACGCATGGAGCGTGCAAGGTTCATGTCGGGATCGCGGTAGATACCAAGATGCTGCGATCCGATCCGTTCATAGAACTCCAGAATCTTGAGCTCACTGGCGCGCTCCATGGCCATCGTTACGACAGCAAGGTGATCGCCGCCATGAGTACCGGCGAGTTCATCAAGGTAGGGCATTTCAGCAACACAAGGCGGGCACCAGGTCGCCCAGAAGTTCAGCACCACCACCTTTCCACGAAAGGCATCCAGAGACTGTGCTTCACCGCCCTCGACAAGATACGCCACATCGGGGGCGACACGCGGCGGGTCGAGCCAGGCCAGATTGGGCAGCCCATCCTGTGCCACAGCCAACCCGTGGTTCAGCATCAGCCCTGCAAACAGGGCCAGCGCAGCTGCCAGGCGGCGTGTGATCATCGCAACAACTCCGTTATTCGTGGCGCCAGGGTATCGCGCCAGCTCTCGGCCGTGATCGGCCCGACATGTTTGAACGCCACCGTACCATCAGGTGCAATCAGGAAGGTCTCGGGCACGCCATAGACGCCCCAATCGATCCCCGCGCGACCACTGACATCGGCTGCCGTGCCAGCATAGGGGTTGCCGAACTGATCCAGCCAGGCTGCGGTGTCTTCGGGGGCATCCTTGTAGGCAAGACCATAGACCGCAACATCACCCGATTTCGCGACTTCCATCAGAAGCGGATGTTCATACCGGCAACTGACACACCAGGATGCAAAGACATTCACCAGACTGACCTTGCCGATGAAATCGGCATTGGTGAACTCCGGCCCATGACCCGGCACGGCAGGCAAGGCAATCTCCGGCGCGGTTCCGCCCACCAGAGCGGACGGCAGCAGGCTTGGGTCACGCTGCAGGCCCAGGGCCAGTGCAAACGCCAGAACCACAAACGCGACAACCGGAATGACATAAATCCAGCGTCGCGCTGACCGTGCGTGACCTGCCTGATGATCGGAAGCCGGAGCTTCTGACTTCTCCATGAAACCTCGCGTGGGCTTGGGCCCGAATTCGAACCAACGAGCCTGCCTTAACGTGGCCTTGATCCATGGCCAATGCAAGGCAGGGAGCCCCCTCTGACGTGAAGGTGAAGGCAGGCAAACGCTATGTGTTCAGCGTGTCCACAAACCGTTTGATGCGCTGGGCGGCCTCAGCCAGATCGGCATCCGGTGCGGTGAGGGAAAACCGCACAAATCCGATGCCGCTTGGCCCGAATCCTTCACCGGGAAGAAGCGAGACGCCGCCTTCCTCAAGAAGACGGTACGCAAAATCGTGGGAGCTCAACCCGCTGTCACGCACATCCATCATCATGAAACAGGACCCTTCGGGCTTGATCACCCGGACTCGCTTGTTTCCTTCCAGGGCATCACAGACGAGATTGCGGCGGATCTCATACTGGGCGCGCATCGCTTCGACCTCGGGGAAGTCTTCCGAAAAGGCGACGGCGACCGAGGACTGGATGAACGTCGGAGGTCCGTAATGGAGCGCCAGGCCCAGATAGTACATGTGCCGCGTGAATTCCTCGGGCCCCACGGTCCACCCGACACGCCAACCCGTCATGGCATGGGATTTCGACAGGCTGTCGACCACGATGGTGCGCTCTGCAAGACCAGGCAGGGCAGCCGGCGAAACATGCTGGCGTCCGTCAAACAGCGTGCGGCTGTAAACCTCATCGGAAATCAGCCAGAGATCATGCGCCTTGCAGACCTCGCCCAGGGCCATCAGGTCGTCACGGCGATAGGCTGCACCGGTCGGGTTGTGGGGCGTGTTGATCATGACCGCACGCGAGCGTGGCGTCACCACGGCCTCAACGTCAGCGGCGTCGAGATGGAAGTCCCGTTCTGCCCGCAGAGGGGCATGCACCATGGTCGCACCGGAGGCCTGCACAACTGATTCATAGGTGACATAGACCGGTTGCGGCACAATCACCTCGTCGCCATCGCCGGCAATGCACATGACAGCGCCGTAGAGTCCACCCTGGGCGCCCAGCGTCATGGAAATGTTGGCCGGACCAACCTGCTGGCCGGTCTGGCGGGTGTGATAACCCGCAATCGCGGCCTTGAGATCAGGGCCACCATCAATCCAGCCATAGTGGGTATCGCCACCCTGCACCTTCTCGACCATCGCCTTTGTGATGGTCTCGGGTGTTTCAAAGTCGGGATCGCCGATGCTCAGGATCACGACGTCCTTGCCCTCTCTTCGGAGCTGCATGGCACGACCGTGAACCTCCCAGGCGCGGGCGCCCTCGTTGGCTAGGCGATCGACGATGGGTGCGTAACGCATGGTGGACTCTCAGGGCAGAAAAGAAAAAGCGCGCGGTGCCAAAGACACCGCGCGCTCAGTAAGACGTCAGGTAATCAGTTGTTCAGCAGCAGTGCCGAATCCTCGTCGAACGTGAGCCAGACTTTCTCGTGCTTGTCTGGATCGACAGCTTCCATGGTCCGCTGGGCATTCTGGGCTGCCACCGCAATCGGTGCATCCCGGCCGGGAACCTGAACGTAGTAATGGCTGCGATCACCCAGGTAAGCAGCTGCCTGAATGGATCCTTCCACCATATTGGTTTCGATGTTCGGCTGCTGGAACGTCAGATTGAACTTCTCGGGCCGGATCGCGACCGTGGTCGAACCCGCGGTCGGCGCGTTGGCACCCGCAGACGTGGAACGGACGGTTCCAAGACCCTCGACATCGAGAACGGTTGCGTCACCTTCCTTGCCCTTGACCGAGCCTTCGAAGAAATTGATCGTTCCGATGAAATCGGCGACCTCCTTGACCTTGGGAACCTCATAGAGGCTGGTCGGGGAGTCGATCTGGAGCACCTTGCCCATGGACATGACCGCAATGCGATCCGACATGGTCATGGCTTCTTCCTGATCATGGGTCACGAACACGAAGGTAATGCCAACATCGCGTTGCAGGGCACGCAGCTCAAGCTGCATCTGCTCACGCAGCTTCTTGTCGAGCGCGCCGAGCGGCTCATCGAGCAGCAGCACCTTGGGCCGCTTGATCAGCGCGCGAGCAAGCGCGATACGCTGACGCTGACCACCTGAAAGCTGATGCGCGCCGCGGTTGCCGTAACCGGGCAGCTTGATCAGTTCCAGCATCTCGTCGACCTGACGGTCAACTTCAGCCTTGGTCAGGCCGGACTTCCGCATGCCGTAGGCAATGTTCTTGTGAACATTGAGATGCGGAAAAATGGCGTAGTTCTGGAACACCATGTTGACCGGCCGCTGATGCGGCGGAACACCGGCCTGGGGCTGACCATCAATATAGATGTTGCCCAGGGTTGGCTGTTCGAAGCCCGCAAGCATACGAAGCAGCGTTGTTTTACCGCAACCCGACGCACCCAACAGCGAGAAGAACTCAGCTTCTGCGATGTCGAACGTAATGTCGTCCACAGCCTTGACACTGCCGAAATGCTTCGACGTGTTTTTGATAGCAATATAATCGTCACGCAACATGAGCGCCCACGTCCATTGTTGTTAACGGGTTGAGGAGAGAAAACGCATCATTCAACACCCAGCAGCCAACCCCTCAGATGGCTGCGCCACTCTGGGGTCCCACACCACGACGGCGCATGACTTCAGAGAAGGTAACGATGAAGAACGAGAAGACCAGCACACAGGCCCCCAGCGAAAGCACCATTGGCAAACGGTTGGGGAAGCGCAACTGGCTCCAGATGTAGATTGGCAGGGTGACCTCGTTACCGGCCAGGAAGAAGGCCAGAATAAATTCGTCGAACGAGATCGTGAAGGTAAGCAGGACACTGGCAAGAATGCCGGGCCATGCCAGCGGCAAGGTAATGCGCATGAAGGTCTGAAACGCACCTTCGCCGAGATCGAGAGAGGCTTCCTCGAGGTTCTTGTCGAACCCTTCAAGCCTGGACACCATCACCAGCATGGCGAATGGCACGCCGATCAGCGTATGCGCAGCGGCAATGGTCCAGAGCGAGAGGTCCATCCCCATCGTGTTGGAGATCACGAGCAGCGCGATACCAAGAACGATGCCGGGAATGACCAGCGGCAGCATGATGAAGCTGGTGATCGGCCCCTTGCCCGGCATGTAGTAGCGGGTCATTGCCTTGGCCGCGAAAAGGCCCAGGAAGGTCGATGCCATGGCGACACCGAAGCCGACCTTCACGCTGTTTTCGAGTGCCCGCAGCAGCGCGGGGTTATCGACCATGTCGCCGTACCACTGCAGGGTGAACCCTTTTAGTGGGAACGCGACGTAGATCGAGTCGTTAAACGAAAACAGCGGCAGGAACATCACCGGAATGTACAGGAACGCCAAGTACCAGACGGCGTAGATGAACATCGGCGCCTCACCGGACCAGTGATGGCCGGCATGCTTGGATTCAACAAACCCCGCATCCTGTGAGCCGCGCTCGTCCGCAGCGGCCGCCTCGGCCGTCATGGACATCGCCTTTTTCTTGTTTGGCGTAGCTTCGGTCGTATCGGTCATGCGCTTTTCGCCCTGGCACGGGTGGTCGATGTGATGAAGGTGACCACAAGGATGGTGATCAGGATCATCGAGATAACAGACAGCGCAGCTCCCATAGGCCAGTTATTGGCCTTGCCGAATTGGGATTGCACGATATTGCCGATCATGATGCCGGTGGTTCCGCCCACAAGTCTGGGTGTCACGTAGTCACCAACGGTCGGAATGAAGACCAGCAGGCCGGCGGCAACCATGCCCGGGAGAGATAGCGGCCAGGTCACACGCCAGAACCGTTCGGTCGGCGTGTCGCCCAGATCGGTCGCGGCCTCCAGCAACGATCTGTCGATCTTCTCAAGCGAGACGTAGATCGGCAGGATCGCGAAGGCTGCCCAGGCATGTGCCAGGGTCAGAACCACCGCCGTGGGATTGTAGAGAAGGAACTGAAGGGGCTCATCAAGCAGGCCCATGCTGATCAGTCCGGAATTGATAACGCCGTTGAAGCCCAGGATGACCTTCCAGGCAAAAACGCGGAGCAGATAGCTCGTCCAGAACGGAACGGTGATCAGGATCAGCCAGACCAGCTTATTGGTCTTGACCTTGAAGGCGATGAAGTAGGCCATGGGGTAGGCCAGAAGCAGGGTCACCGCGGTGCAGAAGAGCGACATGCGGATCGACTTCATCATCAGCGCGACATAGATGGGCTTCTGGAAGAAGGCCTCATAGTTCGCGAAGGTGAAGGTCTTGTCGATGTCGAGATAGTTCTGGGTCCAGAAACTGTAGGCGACCAGCATGAAGATCGGCACGCACATCAGGCAGATCATCACCAGAAGCGTCGGCGATAACAGCGTATAGCCACGCAGCCATTCGTGTTTCAGGAACAGCGATCTGGCACGGAAGCCGAGCGAGGTATTCTCCGTAAAGGAGCCTACGTTGCCCGCTGTTTGGGTTTGGTCAGTCATCTGGTCACCCCGATTTCATCAAGCCTGAAAGAGCAAAACACAAGGCGGTCGCCTCCAGCCGCTTCTGTTTCCTCATTCCGCATCATTACCTTTACACAGCAAGGATGCAGTTGAAAAGCCTGTTACCTGTCGCACAAAAACGAAAATGTGTCGCAGGGGGATAAAAAAGAAGGAGGCGCGACCGGAGTCGCGCCTCCTTTTCCGGCAGGATCATCAGCCTTTAGAGGCCGATCTTCACCTCGTCGAACATGTTGACCATGTTCTGGAGGACCTGTGGGTCGTAGGGCTGGAACGCGATGCCGTTATCGAGCATCTCGACCGGGTTTGACGGGAAGCCCAGATCAGCAACCAGTTCGGGATCCGAGACCTGGAACGACACACTGTTGGAGTGGCCATAACCGTAGTCTTCGATCAGGAACTTGCCAGCCATCGGGTCAAGCCAGGCATCGAGGAACTCATAGATGAGTTCGTCATCACCCGAACCGCCCGCAACGATCGAGAGACCGCACAGCCAGTTCAGGATGCCTTCCTTGGGCACCGCGTACGCAACAGGAATGCCCTGTGCCTTGAGCGACTTGACGGCCGAATTCCAGGCGTAAGCCGCGACAATCTCGCCGGACGCCAGAGCGGTTTCGATTTCCGTCTGATCGTTCCAGTAGAAACGCACCAGGCGCGCCTGCTTTTCGACCAGCGGGCGAATCTCAGCCAGCATCTCGTCGCTCATGTTGAACGAATCTTCGCCGAAGCCATGGCAAAGTCCGGCAATCATGACCGAGCTTTCCGAATCGAAACTTGCGAGGCGACCCTCGTAGTTCTCGTCGAACAGCATGCACCAGCTTTCTTCACCTTCGTAAAGGTCGGTGCGGTAAATGATCGAGCTGTTACCCCAGTCAACGGGCAGCATCATGATGTCGCCATTGGCATTGCGGATCGAGTGATGATCACGCAGGCCACCGAACACATCGCCCCAGTTCGACAGGCGGTTGACGTCGATCGGCTGCAGCAGACCGCCATCATCCATGCGGCCCCAGCTTTCAGCGCAGGGATGCGTGATGTCGGCCGGGAAGCCGTTGCGGATCTTGGTCGCCATTTCCTGCTCGCTGGCGAAGAACGCGAATTCAGGCTCGCCATGCGCGGCATAATACGGCGGATAGAGTTCGGGGAGTTCGTACCCACTCCATTCAAAGACCAGCGGCTGCTGCTGTGCCTTTACCCCTCGCGGCGTCATCGTCATCGCGGCGACACCCATGGTGCCCATCACGCCAAGGGCCGCACGCCGGCTCAACTGGCCGGTGAACAGCTTGTCCTGGAATTCATTGATACCCATACGTTTCATGGTTCACTCCCTTAAGTGTTGAAACCCCTGCCCCAGCCAGAAATGCCAAAGCTTGATCCTATCTTTGCAGTTAAATGTGGCGCTGAAAAGCCGAATTCCTCACGATTGCTCGAGCGCACCGTGAAACAGCGCATCATATTCCGCGTTCGCGCCGGTCGTGCTGAGATCAAAAAACTCGCTTGTGTCCAGAATCTGGCGCGGAGCTGAAAGAGCCAAACGATCGAGCAAGCTCTCCGACACCAGGTCGAATGCCTTGTGGTTGGCATGACCGTATCCCAGGGACGAGATCACCGCCTTCCCGGCCTGTGGCGACAGCATGGCATTGATGAAGTCATAGGCCAGGCTTTCGTCTTCGGTGCCCGCCGCCAGCAGGGAGAGACCGCATACCCAGGTGAGAAAACCTTCCCTAGGCGCCAGGAAACCGACTGGAACATCAGCCGCCAGAAGCCGGGCATAGAGATCGTTCGTGCCGTAGCTTGCGACAAGGTCGCCCCGTTCCAGGCCGGCCTGGGCGACACGCGGATCGCTCCAGTAGCCCGATACCAGGCCGGCCTGCTTTGTGATCAGGCGCTGCACCACCGCCTGTTCATCATTGCTCATCGACCAGGGATCGGCGACCCCCACAGCAAGTGCCGCAGCACCAACGACGGTCTGGGACGATGCCTGCATGGCGATGCGTCCCTTCAGACCCTCGTCAAAGAGCAACCACCACGAGGGATCGGGATCGGGCAGCAGGTCGGTGCGGTAGATGATGCCGCCCGGGCCCCAGTCCAGCGGCACGAACCAGTCCAGATTGTTGTCGAGCACCCGAGGCAGGTTCCGCAACGGCTTCCAGATATCGTCCCAGTGCTCGATGCGCGCGGGTTCAATCGGTCGCAACACCCCCGCATCGATCCAGGTCCCGATGCTGTAGGCGCAGGGCTGGACAACATCGGCCAGATAACCACCGCGCAGTTTGGAAAGGGCCTCAGCCTCGTCCGCCATGTCTGCGAAGGTTGGCGAAGCGCCGTGGGATTCAGCGTATCGGCTGTGAAACAAGACGTCCTGATAGCCCGCCCAGGAAAGCACTCGTAATTCACTACCTGCTCCCTGCGCTGAGGCAGTTCCCATCATTACGGCAGGAACCAGCCCCGTTGCAGCAAGACCCGATAGCAAATGTCGTCGTGTAATCCCCAACATGGCCATCCGGGGTTCAGGGGAAATAGCAGCGGAAGTATGCGGTCTGCATACGATGGGTCATGTCCCGGCCGACAAGGGAGGTCAGCATGCCTTCACGGGTACAGCGCTGCTCTGCTTCCTCGCGAACATTGGTCAGGCTGCGCAGATAGCTGTCATAGACGATGGAGAAACTACCGTCGTCGCCCGCTATGATTACCGTGCCGTCCTCGGCCTCGTAGTGTCCCGACGCGTTATCAGGCACGTAATAGATGTCGGTGTAGCGCGTAACGTATTCACTATCTCTGAGCAGGGACGCATTGAAGATAACCTCGGTATTGCTCACTTCGGCATAAGAGCCTGCGCCCAGTTCGGCAGCGGCTGCGGCGCCGGCGACCGTCCAGCTCAGGCCGCCTGTCGAGAAGTCGCTGACCAGGCTGGTGAGCGCAATGACGCCTGCACCCAGAACAGCATAGGTTCCGGGCGCTTCGCGAACAAAACGGCCGGAATCGTGTTTAAGGACCTGGACATCGTAAGTCAGCACGACCGCGTCATCGCTGGGCACGCTGAGAACGACGAGGCCACGCTCCACGAACTGGGTGATCAGCATGTCTTCAAGCGCCTGGGAGAAAGCGGTCGGGGAGCCTTCGGGCTGTATGACGATCCGAGTCGGCAATCCACGCCCGGCAATGCGCGCGATGACCTGACTCGAAACATCCTCGGCCAGCACCTGCCAATGATAGGCAGCCTGCATCTTGCGCTGATAGGTGAGGTCGTAGCTTTGCGCGATGGGAAGCTGGGACTGGCACGCAGCCAGGGTCACCAAAACCATTAGACAAGACAGCAGCCGGCCCATGCCTGCTCCCCTATGAAAAACCAGCGCGACGATAGGCCGCAGGGCGCGAAACATCAAACCCGGAACGGCTGCGTCCGGCTTGACGCCTGCAGGGTAGAAATAAGGTGATCGCGCGGCGACGACCGTTCCAAAGGGGGCGCTAGGAGGTGGTGCGCCACCGCGCGATCTGCGTCGGGCTTGAAGCCGACGCCCGGACAGCAGGGGGTGCTGTCCGGATCGTTGCTAGGCGGGTCGGGGCGCTGTGATGAGGGGACCGCACAACGAGGTTCCCGAGCCCGTCCCTGAGCATGAATCTGGGAACCAAATAAGGCCGATCTGTGGCCGTCAGATCACAATTCCAAGGCGTGCCCGGATTTCGCCGCTTCGGTGGCCAGACACGTGCAATCGGGCCGAATTGCCCAAAATCTGAGCCTCATTCAAAAAAACGCGCGGAATCCCTGCCAGCCGGGTTGACACCGGGGCTGCACAACGCCATCTCTCTGGCACTCGTCAATGGGGAGTGCTAACAGCCCCTGCGACACCAACCAAACCGCCAATTCACAAGGGGAGTGGCACATGGGTTTCAGGCCTTTGCATGACCGCGTCGTGGTTCGTCGTACAGACGGCGAAGAAAAGACTGCGGGCGGCATCATTATTCCAGACAGCGCCAAGGAAAAGCCGATGGAAGGCGAGATTGTCGCCGTCGGTGCAGGCGCACGTGACGAAAACGGCAAGCTTCAGGCGCTCGACGTCAAGGCGGGTGACCGCGTTCTGTTCGGCAAGTGGTCGGGCACGGAAGTTAAGCTTGATGGTCAGGAACTCCTGATCATGAAGGAATCCGACATCATGGGTGTCATCGAAGCGACCAAAAAGGGCGCCAAGAAGAAGTAAGCCCGCCGGGCCGCTTCCACGAACATCCATAAAAGTTGACACACAGGAGAATATTCAACATGGCTGCTAAAGACGTGAAGTTCGGTGCAGATGCACGCACGCGCATGCTGCGCGGCGTCGACATCCTTGCCGACGCTGTCAAGGTCACGCTGGGCCCCAAGGGTCGTACCGTGGTTCTGGACAAGTCCTTCGGCGCGCCCCGTATCACCAAGGACGGTGTGACGGTCGCCAAGGAAATCGAACTCGATGACAAGTTCGAGAACATGGGCGCACAGATGGTGCGCGAAGTCGCTTCCAAGACCAACGACATCGCTGGTGACGGAACCACGACGGCCACGGTTCTGACCCAGGCCATCGTGCGTGAAGGTGCCAAGGCTGTTGCCGCGGGCATGAACCCGATGGATCTGCGCCGCGGCGTCGACCAGGCGGTCAAGGCCGTGGTCGCCGATCTCGAAAAGCGTTCGCGCAAGATCAGCACCGAAGGCGAAATCGCCCAGGTGGGTACGATCTCGGCCAATGGCGATGCAACCGTGGGCGACATGATCGCGCGCGCCATGCAAGCCGTCGGCAAAGAAGGCGTGATCACCGTCGAAGAGAACAAGGGCATCGATACCGAGCTTGAGACTGTGGAAGGCATGCAGTTCGACCGCGGTTACATCTCGCCCTACTTCGTGACCAACGCCGAGAAGATGATCGCCGATCTGGATGATCCGTTCATCATGCTCCACGAGAAGAAGCTCTCGAACATGCAGGCAATGCTGCCGGTTCTCGAGCAGGTCGTGCAGTCCAACCGTCCCCTGGTGATCATCGCCGAGGACGTCGAGGGCGAGGCTCTGGCCACGCTGGTCGTCAACAAGTTGCGTGGCGGCCTGAAGATCGCGGCCGTGAAGGCCCCGGGCTTTGGTGATCGTCGCAAGGCCATGCTGGAGGACATTGCTGTCCTGACCGGCGGCCAGGTGATCAGCGAAGACGTCGGCATCAAGCTCGAGAATGTCACGATGGACATGCTGGGCACGGCCAAGAAGGTCGAGATATCCAAGGAGAACACGATCATCGTCGATGGTGCCGGTTCCAAGAAGCAGATCCAGGGCCGTTGCAACCAGATCCGCCAGCAGGCCGAGGGTACCTCGTCCGATTATGATCGTGAGAAGCTGCAGGAACGTCTGGCGAAGCTCGCCGGCGGTGTTGCCGTTCTCAAGGTCGGCGGCTCGACGGAAGTCGAAGTCAAGGAACGCAAGGACCTCGTCGAAGATGCCCTCAACGCCACCCGTGCGGCGGTCGAGGAAGGCATCGTTCCCGGCGGCGGAACAGCCCTGCTCCTGGCCACCAAGGCTCTCGACAAGCTGAAGCTTGACGATCCCGACCAGCAGGTTGGTGTCGATATCGTGCGTCGTGCGATCCAGGCTCCTGCCCATCAGATTGCCCAGAACGCGGGCCTCGACGGCGCCGTGGTTGCTGGCAAGATCATGGAGCAGAAGGACAAGAATGTCGGCTTCGATGCCCAGACCGAGACCTACAAGGATCTCGTCAAGGCCGGCATCGTCGACCCGACCAAGGTTGTCCGCACCGCTCTGCAGGATGCCGCTTCGGTGGCCGGCCTGCTGATCACGACGGAAGCCATGATCGCAGAGAAGCCCAAGAAGGAAGCTCCGATGCCCGCAGGCGGCCCCGATATGGGCGGTATGGGCGGCATGGGCGGTATGGGCGGCATGGGCTTCTAAGCCTGGCTCACCCAGACCTTCCGATACGGATCAGGGCCGCAGCGCAAGCTGCGGCCCTTTTTCGTGGCCCGAGATGACACTCACCATGTCATCGTCGAACGTGATTCGACGATGACAACTGGTGTGGTTGGCCCGCTCTCTCATTCCAACCTTTCAGGGTTCAGGGAACGGCTCGGGGTCGCGGAACCGCTTCAGCACATTGCGCATGATCGCGGCGACGTTGTTGTCGAAGCCGTTCCACGTAAGGCTGCCCATCCAGGCGATGGAGCCGGTGGAAAAGACAGCGCCGCCGCCCGAGGTTTCCATGAAGGTGAGGTCGGCACGCAGGTTGGGGTTCTGGCTGCCGTCGATCAGAGGGGAGGCGTTGTCGATCTCTTCGGGGCCTGGATAGTAGGTGTCAGAAAGCCCTTCCGAGGAGGCCAGCACCAGCGTGTTGGGCGGTGAGCCTTTCGTGTAGTCACAGCGATCAACCTCGATCCCCGCGGCACCACCGCCCACGGCGCCGAAATCACCGATGATCTCGTCCTCGATCCCTTCGAAGATGAAGGCCGCGCGGGGATCGTGGCTGTCAGAGGTGCGCCGGTAATAGGTCGAGGAATCGAAACCCTGGCCCGCCATGCCGACCCCGGCCAGCGCGTGGATCGGACGGCCCTGACGCTCCCACATGCCGCCATAACTGCCGTCGAGGCTGTGGTAGTATTCGCCTCCTTCGGCGACCCAGTCACGGATGCCGTCCTCGCCACGGCGCAGTTCCATGACGCCGGGCAGGTCGGGGTGATAGGCGACCCGCCAGTAGAACCCGTTGCCGCCCAGATACATCAGGCGTCCGCCGCGCTCGGTATAGGCCTGCAGGCCGTCCAGCATGGGCTTGGAGTAGTACTCCGGATGACTGCCGGTCATGACGACCTGATAGCGCGACAGCAGGCCCAGTCCTTCGTCATGGAGGTCCTCGTCGGTCGCGACATCACAGGCGATGCCGTGATGGTGCATGAAGTCGAGCAGCGGCAGATCGGCATTGAACTGCCAGGGAAAGGTGCCCGCCGGTCCGACCCAGGCGTTGGTCACGCCGGGCCGCATGTTGAGGATGGGCCGCAGGCGCGAGCTGTAGGCAACGCCGGAACCATCGGAATGCACGTCATAAAGCGAATAGCCCAGATCCGGCCGCTCGTTGAGCAGAAGGTCCTGCGCGGAAAGGCCCGAAAGCCCGTTCGAAAACGACTGCATGAAACCGCCGCCATGGCTGGCGGAGTGTTCGTTGGCATAGGCCATGTAACTGGCCGAGGGCATCAGGAACAGGACATCAGCGGTCGCCTCGCCTCGGGGCGGTAGCACGACGAAGGGGATATAGTCCTGGTCCTCGCCGCTCTGGAGTTTCGCGGCGTAGATGCCGCTCTTCCAGCCATCGGGAACCGTCAGCGAAAATTCCGTCAGCCAACCGCAGTCGTAAATGTCGTCATCATGGAAATGGATTGCGCCGTACTGATGGGGGGCGGCCTTCCAGTCCAGTATCTCGCCGGTCCAGTTGTGCCCCTTCATGCCGCGCGTGGGCACGTTGAGAACATGGCCATGGGCCTGGTTGGCGCTGGTGTCGCTGATCCGGGTGCCGGTGATATCACGCCCGAAATCCCATGACGCGATCAGGGAGGTCTGGTGGTCCGGGGCATCCTGACGGGCCTGTGCCTCGGCGCCGTTCATGGCCATGCGATAGAGACGCGGGGCCTCGATCTTGCCGTTGTAGAACCCGGTCCCGAAGGTCTGGTCGCCCTGCTCGCGATCAAACGCTGCCGCAAAGGTGAGCGGCAATCCGCCGGCATCGACATGACCCGGCAAGGCCGACCGGGCTTCGGCCGTCGCATCATGGCCCGGCCAGGATTTCTGCGGCCGCTGCCACACGGTCACCGTTCCGGACTCGCCATCGACCGATGCGCCAACGAAACACCACACGCGTTTACCCAGCGTCACGCCCGTCGCGACCGTTACGCTGCCACCTGATGTTGCGATCTGCATGGACAGCGCACCGTCGCTGTCGATGCCCAGGGACCAGCCCCTGGTGCCGTCGGCTGTCATGCGCCGGGCGATCACCTGGTCGCCCTTCATCGGGGTGGTCGGCCAGACCCAGGCGGCAATGGAAAACGTTTCAGCACACAGGCAGGGTTTGGCCGGCACGATGGCCCAGGAGCCGGCCGGGATGGCCTGTTCGCGGGCGGGATAACCACCATCGATCGGTGAGGCCACGGCCTCCTCGATCCAGCCGCGGCCATCGGGGTGCAGGTCGGCGCTGATCAGGCGCACGATCGAGGCCTCATAATTCTCGAGGCCCTCGCAGCTTGCCTTGAACGCAATCGTTTCGCCCGGCGCGACGGAGAGTTCGTCGGCATAGCCGATGATGCGTTTTCTGGGGAGTTCAACGCTCATGGGGCAGCTCCTCATCAAACAGTGCAGCCCAGCGCAGGCGGAAGACCGTCCATTCGGCATCACGGGGATCGTGGAAGGGCGGATGATCCAGCAGTTCGACTTCCGAATGGCGCCCTGGCACCTTGGTCGCCAGATGCCATTCCCGTTGTGGCTTCGTGCACACCAGAATGTAGGGCGGCAGATCGGGATGGGTACGCATGGCGTTCAGCATACGGCGCAGATCGCCGGAATGATGGCCGACCGTCTTGTGGCGGAATTCCTCCACAAGGTCCTTGCGTGCGGGATCGATGGGCGTCATGACCACAACCTCAGTTAAGACAAACCGGCGCCATCTTGTCCCAGCACGCGCCGGTGATCCAGCCATGTCGGGAGAACGCCATGCCCCTGCCCTCACCCGAAGCTGTCGCTGCCATCGTCGCCGAGGTCGCCGCGCAGGAAATCATGCCGCGTTACCAGAACCTCGGCGCAGGCGATGTCAGCGACAAGAATCCCGGCGATCCCGTGACCATCGCCGATCTGGAAACCGAAAAGGCGTTGACCCGCCGCCTGAAGGACCTACTGCCAGGCTCCCATGTCGTGGGCGAGGAAGCGGTTGCCGCCGACCCTGCCGTCATGGACCTGCTGCAACGCGACGAGCCGCTCTGGATTGTCGATCCCGTCGACGGCACGACGAACTTTGCTGCCGGCCTGCCGATCTTTGCCACCATCGTGGGGCTGGCACAGGGCGGAGCGATACGTCTTGCCTGCATCCATGACCCCGTGCACGAGCGCACGGCCCTGGCCAGTGCTGGAGACGGTGCCACGATCAACGGCAAACCTGCCCGGGTCGCCGCCCCCACCGAACCCAAACACATGTATGGCACCGTCAAGCTGCGCTTCGGCGAGCGCAGCCTGCCGCTCAAAATCGTCGAGAACTGCCAGAAGGTTCCGCCCTTCATGGACCTGCGCTGTGCCGCCCATGAATACATGGCGCTGGGCACCGGCGCGTTGCATTACGCGCTTTACCGCAAGCTCATGCCCTGGGACCACGCCGCAGGTCACCTGCTCCACACGGAAGCGGGCGGCTACAGCGCCCATCTGGATGGTTCAGCCTATGACGTCACGGGACCGGATCACTGCCACGGGTTTCTCTATGCACCCGATGCGGAGAGCTGGCAGGCGCTGGTCGAGACACTGACCGCCTAAGGATGGTCTGGAATTCGCCATCAGAAATGATATATATCGTTGATAGCTACCAACTCATTGCCTGAGAGGCCAAACCGTGAGCGAGACCGGTACAGCCAAGATCTTCCAGCATGGGCGCAGCCAGGCAGTCCGGCTTCCCAAGGCATTTCGCATGTCAGGAGATGAAGTGCGCGTGCGGCGCATCGGACGCAGTGTTCTGCTGGAACCCGTCGAGCGCGAGGCTGGCGATGTGCGCGCGATCTTCGAGGAGATCGATCGTCTTGGCGGCCGCGACTTCCTAGCCGAGGGGCGCCCCGAACAACCCGCCATGCCCCCTGCCGCCGCTGACTTCGACTGATGCTGGCGCTGGACACGAGCACCGTCATTCTCGCCATCAATCAGCGGCAACCGGCAGTCCGCAGACATCTGGAACGCGCGCTTGCCAAAGGCACTCCCATCGGTATCCCGTCCATCGTGCTCTACGAACTCTGGTATGGCGTCCACAAGAGCGCGCGACCGGAAGCCAATGCCCAGGCGCTCTCCCTGTTTCTGGCACTGGACGTGACGCCCTGGTCCTTCGATGACAACGATGCGGAAGCTGCCGGCGACATTCGTGCCGACCTGGAGCGCGCCGGCACGCCCATTGGCCCCTATGATCTTCTGATCGCAGCACAGGCCAGATGTCGTGACGCCGAACTGGTCACGGCAAACACCCGAGAGTTCAACCGCGTCCCGGGCCTTCGTTCAACGGATTGGACCCTGAAACCCTAGCGACGTTCCTCAGGGCGTACGCTTCAGGCGGTGCATCAGGCTGGAGGTGTCCCAGCGGTTGCCGCCCAGGCGCTGGATTTCGGCGTAGAACTGGTCGACCAGAGCGGTGACGGGAAGCAGGGAGCCGTTTTCCTTGGCCTCGGTCATGGCGATGCGCAGGTCCTTCCTCATCCAGTCGACCGCGAAGCCGAAATCGTACTTGTCCTGGCACATGGTGCCGCCGCGATTCATCATCTGCCAGGAACCGGCCGCACCCTTGGAGATCACATCGATCACCTGGTCGCCGTCCAGACCGGCGCGCTGGGCAAAGTTGAGGCCCTCGGCCAGCCCCTGAACCAGACCGGCAATGCAGATCTGGTTGGCCATCTTGCATAGCTGGCCGGAACCAACATCGCCCATTAGGGTGACGGCCTTGCCGTAACAATCCATGACGGGTTTGGCGGTGTCGAAATGGCCCTGCGCTCCGCCGACCATGACGGTGAGTTGACCGTTTTCCGCACCGGCCTGTCCGCCCGAAACCGGGGCATCGAGGAAACCCATGCCCTGGCCGGCCAGCAGGTCACCCATCTCGCGGGCGACATCGGCAGAGGCGGTGGTGTGATCGACAAAGATCGCACCCTTGTCCATGCCGTGCATGGCGCCATGTTCCCCGGCAATCACCTCGCGCAGGTCGGGATCGTCGCCCACGCAGGCAAAGACAATCTCCTGACCCTTTGCCGCCTCGGCGGGTGTTGCGGAATGGCTGCCACCGTGTTCGCCCGCCCATTTTTCAGCCTTGGCGCCGGTTCGGTTGTAGACGGTAACCTCATGACCCTTTGCCGCCAGATGGCCGGCCATTGGATAACCCATGACGCCCAGTCCCAGAAACGCAACCTTCACAACCGATCTCCCTTGTGTTTGCAACGACGCGCAGGGTTGCGCGTATGCATGAATGTACCTCTAGGCTATCGCGATTTTTGGCCCTTCACCATCACCGCGATCTTGGCCTTGCGCCCCGAACCCGATAACCTGCACCCGGTTTCGTGGCAACTGGAGAACAAGCCCATGATCGGTGTTTCCCTTATTTTCGTGGTGATGGGTGTTTTCGGCCTCTTTATCGCCGCCAGCGCGGCGGACAGTTCGGCCCAGTTCATGGGTTTGGGCCTGATGCTCTTTTCCTGGTTCTTCATGGTGGCCTATCACGGCCGCCGGGCCGAACAGCAGGTCCGCCAGGGTGACGAGCACTGAACTTCATCCTGCGAACGGGCATGCGCTTCTCTCTTGCTCTTCCCGCGTTGATTCTTGCGCTGGGAATGACCAGTGCTGCGCCGGCGCAGGATGGTGAGCCGGCCGTGCCGCTCGAAGATGAAATCTAAATCGAGAATATGGCGCCCCAGCCGCTCACCTTCGGTTTGAGCAACGACAACGAGAACTGGGACCGCTTTGGTCTGGGCGCTGAACAGGTCGGCGTGTTTGGTGGTTCGGAAATCTGGTATTTCCTGATTCTGACCGACGGTGTCGAACTGCGCTATCGCCTGGATACACAGGGCAGTTACCGCCTGTACTGGAACGAGATTGACGCGCGCTGGGACCTCATGACCTGCGAGAAACCCGCCTGCGGCCGCGCCTTGGACGAAGGCGAGTAGGCAGGCCCCGGCCACAGGAACGCCGCATTGTGGCCCCAGACTCTCTCGACAACATGAAACCTGGAAACACCATGATGCGTTCCCTGAAACGATGCCTGCTGGCAGCGGCACTTGCCTTGCCCCTGATGACAGCACCGGCACTTGCCGACGAGCAGGACGATGCGCTGGCGCAGGCAGAACAGGCCATGCGCAATCTTCTGCTGGCTCTCGACCTCATCATCGCCTCGATCCCGCAATACGAGATGCCCGAGGTGCTGGAGAACGGCGACATCATCATTCGCCGTGTTCAGCCAGAGGTCGAAGGCGACACCAACGACGACGGCGTGCCGGAAGAAGAAACCTGAGCGGTCAGAAACCGTTCAGGACATCCACCACGATCCCGGCAATCTCGGCACAATCTTCCATCGTGAAGGTGAGCGGAATCCGCATATCGAGTGTATGGGCCAGCACGGCCAGGGTCTGCGGCAGCTCCGGCACCTCCCCCAGATAACGCCAGCTGTCATAGCGGCTGGTGAAGGCTCTGGGTTCATCATCACCAAACCATTTGAGTTCCACGCCGCGCTCGGCACAGGCGGCAACGAAGCGCAGGATCGCGACGCGATCCAGGCCCGGTGTCTGCATCTGAATCGAGCTGCCGACAAAGGCCTCGTGCTGGCGGCGTTCGGGCAGCCGCAGGTGCGGTGATCGTCGCAGGCCCTGTTCAAGCACACCATAACGCTCGTTCCAGCGGACGAAATTCTCATCGACCACGGCAAGCTGCGGACGCAGCAAGGCCGCGCGCAGGTTGTCCATCCGTGCGGAAAGGTTGGCGCTGTCGAGCCGCACCCTTCGGAACGTCTCCTCATCAGGCGCGGCGCCATGGCGGCCATAGAGCATGTAGGAGCCCGAATGGACAATCGCCCGGGCAGCCAGCTCGGGATCGTCGGTGGTGAGCAGGCCGCCTTCGCCTGAATTGATGTGTTTGTAGGTCTGGGCACTGAAACAGGCGACCCGTCCGTGGTTGCCCGAGCGCACACCGTTCCAGTGTGCACCCATGGTGTGGGCGCAGTCCTCGATCAGCACAAGGCGACGGCGCTCGCAAATCTCGACGACCGCATCCATGTCGGCGATATGCCCGCGCATGTGGGACAGCAGAAAGAACTTCGCGCCGCTGGCTTCTGCCTTGGCTTCGAGGTCGGCGAGATCGGTATGCCAGTCCTGGTCAATCTCGACCAGAACCGGCCTTGCTCCTGCCGCATGCAAGGCACCGGGAACCGGGGCAAGCGTGTAGGCATTAGCCAGCACGGCATCGCCGGGTTTGACGCCTGCGGCACGCAGGGCGATCTGGATCGCCTGCCCGCCCGAGGTGCAGGCAAGGCAGTAACGTGCACCCTGCCAGGCAGCGTATTCCTGTTCCAGCAATGAGGCTTCAGAGATCTCGTCCTCGGCCACGTTGTAGCGATGCAGGCGGCCCGTGCGCATGATCTCCACAGCGCGCGCGATCGCTGCTTCAGAGATCGGTTCCTGCTGGGTGAAGGGCTTGTTGAAACGCCGGGTCATTCGTAACGCCGCTGGCGATAGACCTCGAAATCGAAGTCGGTGTTGCCGGCATATTTCTGCAGACGCCAGTCACAGGCGCGCGCGTGACCTTCCATGCCTTCGACACGGGAGATGCGCGAGCCCGCCCCGCTGAAAGTGATGCTGGCGGCCTCGTCGATCTCCTGCCAGGTTAGCACCTTCAGGAATTTCTGCACGTTGAGTCCGCCGCTGTAACGCGCCGCCTGGCGGGTCGGCAGAATGTGGTTGGTGCCAGAGCACTTGTCGCCATGGGTGACCGTCGCGCCCTCGCCCAGAAACAGGGATCCGTAGTTCCGCAGATTGGCGCGCCACCAGTCGAGATCGTCAGCGAGGACCTGAAGATGTTCCGGCGCGTAGGCATTGGCGACACGGCAAACCTCTTCGCGATCCCCACACAGGACAATCTCGCCATGATCACGCCAGGCAGCATGAATGAGAGCGGGGTCGGGCATGTCATCGGCCACTTTTGGCAGGATGCGTGCAACGGTTTCAGCAAGCGTGCGGTCGGTGGTCATGAACCAGACGGGCGAATTGGGGCCGTGCTCTGCCTGGCTCACCAGATCAACTGCGATGGTCATGGCATCAGCACCGGCCTCGGCAATGATTGCGCTTTCGGTCGGCCCGGCAAAGACATCGATACCGACTCTGCCGAACAGCAGGCGCTTGGCTTCGGCGACATAGGCGTTGCCGGGACCGACCAGCAGGTCGGCAGCCGGACAGCCAAAGAGGCCGAACACCATCGTTGCAACAGCATGGACGCCGCCCATTTCCAGGATCAGGTCGGCACCACACAGGTCCATGGCGTAGACCACGGCGGGGGCAATGCTGTCTCCACGCGGCGGCGAACAGGTTGCAATGAACGGCACGCCCGCGACCTTGGCCGTGGTGACGCTCATTACCGCCGAGGCGGCATGTGCGTAACGGCCGCCGGGGACGTAACAGCCGGCAACATCGACGGGGACGATGCTCTGTCCCAGGCGCACACCATCTTCGGTCTCGATCTCGAAGGCCTGCAGACTGTCGCGCTGGGCTTCGGCAAAGCGCCTGACCTGACGATGGGCAAAGCCGATGTCGTCCTTCACCGTTTCGGGCACAGAGGCAATCAGGTTCCGGCGCTTGTCATCGGCAAGAACGAAGTCGCCGGTCCAGCCATCAAGATCACGAGCATAACGGCGGACCGCCTCTTCGCCCTGTGTCTCGATCTCCATGAGCATTTCGGCGACCCGTTCCCGCACGGCCAGATCGTCGGCCTCGGGATCGCTGGCCGCCTGTTTGATATGTTCCATGGATTGAGGCCTCAGGCTTTGACGCGTTCGTTGTCGGGATCATAGGGTGGCTGCGTAACCACGCTAGCGGGATGACGACGGCCGGTGATATCGACTTCCAGCGCCGTGCCCGGCGCAGCCCGGTCCGGACTCACGAATCCCATCGCGATATTGGCTCCGACACGATGGCCGTAGTCGGCTGAACTTACGGTTCCGCAGACTTCGCCATCGGCATAGATCGAGTCGCCGGGATGGGGCGAGGATGTTGCACAATCGACCGTCATCGTGATGAAGATGCGGCCGGGTCCGGCAGCCTGCGCTGCAAGCAGTGCTTCGCGCCCGGGAAACGCCGGTTTGTCGAGCTGCACAAACCGGTCGAGTGCGGACTCAAACGGCGTGTATTCGGTCACGAGATCGGCCTTCCAGCCGCGATAGCCCTTCTCGATCCGCATGGATTCAGTGGCAAGGAGGCCGAAGGGCTGCATGCCGTGATCCGCACCGGCCTGTTCCAGAAGCCCGTGGACCAGAAGCAGGTGTTCGTTGGCGATATGGAGTTCCCATGCCAGTTCACCCGAAAAGCTCACGCTCATGGCCATGACGGGTGCGAGCCCGATGCGCACGGGCCGCACCGAAAGCCAGGGAAACGCCGCCTGTGACCAGTCCGTTGCCGGGGCCACGGCCTGCAACACGTCGCGCGAGCGTGGGCCGGCAACAACGAGGATCGTGTGGCTGTGGGTCAGATCGTCGATCGTGATGCTGCCGTCATCAGGCAGGTGTTCGCTGAGCCAGTCGTGATCGTGGAACTGTGCTGCCGCTGCCGAGCCATACCAGACGGTCTCATCGTCCAGACGGGCCAGTGTTGCCTCGCCCCGGACATGACCCTGGTCGGTCAGGAAGTAGGCAAGGCCGACCTTGCCGTTCTTCTTGGGCGTGCGACCGCACATCAGGCTGTCGAGCCAGGCGTGGACACCCCTTCCGGAGATGGAGAAGCGGTTGAAGCCGTTGACTTCCATCAGTCCGACACGTTCCGCAACCGCCTTGACCTCGTCGGCAACGACCGCGTGCCAGGTGCTGTGATGAAAGCTTGGAACATGCTCGAAGTCTGGTGAAGGCTTGAAGTAGAGCGCACGTTCCCAGCCGGCGACGGGTCCGAACTCCGCGCCCTTCCCCTTGAGCACGGGATAGAGCAGCGTGGTCTTTGCCAGTCGGCCCGCCGGACGATGTTCGTGCGGCATGTGGAAACGGAACTCGTTCTGATAGTCCTGTATCGCCATGGCCGTGGTGTATTCGCGTGTGCAGTGGCTAAGGAAACGCCGTGGATCGAGGGCCCAGGTGTCCCAGGTCGCCTCGCCGTGCACCATGATCTCGGCCAGCATGCGGCCATGGCCGCCGCCTTCGCCGATCCCTGCGCGCAGACCCAGCATGGCATAGGCATTGCGCAGTCCGGGGATCTTGCCGACAAGCGGCAGCCCGTCGGCACTGTAGGTAATCGGGCCGTTCACGACGGTATGGATGCCCGTTTCGGTCAGGGCCGGCATGCGTTCGAACACACGCTCCATGTTGTCCAGGCAACGGTCGAGATCGTTGGGCAGAAGCTCCATGGTGAAGCTGGGATCAATGCCATCCTCGCCCCAGACCTTGCAGCCCTGCTCGTAGATGCCGACAAGAAGCCCCTTCTTCTCCTGACGGCTGTAGAAGTCGTCGCCGGGGCAGCGCAGGATCGGAACCCGCCAATCCTGGGCCTCGAGCTCGGCGATGGGCTCGGTCAGGAAATACATGTGCTCCATCGAGATCACGGGATGCTCGACACCCAGCATGCCTCCGACTTCGTTGACCCGGTAACCCGAAGCGTTGACCACCTTTTCGCAGGTGATCGTGCCGTCCTTCGTATGCACCGCCCATTCGCCCGACGCGGTCTGTTCGATCGCCTCAACAGGAATGAAGCGGTAGATCTCCGCCCCAGCAGTGCGCGCACGGCGCGCCAGGGCCTGGGTCAGTTGGCTGGGGTCGATGTCGCCGTCGAGCGGATCCCACAGACCACCGGCAAGACCATGACTGCGGAGAAGTGGATGCCGCCTGGCGCACTCCTCACCATCGATGACCTCGAAATCGACTCCCATCCCCTTGGCCATGGAGACGAAGTGATGGTAGCCGTCGAGATGTTCCAATGTATGTCCCAGCCGGATGCCGCCAGTGATGTGATAGTTGATTGGATGGTCGGGATCCGCGCTGAGCTCACGATAGAGGTCAAGGCTGTGGCGCTTGAGGCCAACCATGGTCTGGATCGGACCGAACTGGGTCACCTGCGCTGCAGCATGCCAGGTCGAACCCGACGTCAGTTCGTCGCGTTCAACCAGGACGACATCGCTCCAACCCTCACGGGTCAGATGATAGAGCGTACTGCAGCCGCCGATTCCGCCACCGATGACCACCACACGGGCATGTGTTTTCAAGGCTTGATACCCCCCTCTGGATAGCGTTTCGACCCAGCACTTCGCTTAGGACCAAGCCCCCGGACGATCAAGGCAAAGTCGCGCCCAAACCCGCCCAGGACGTCTCCATGCGGCGGGTGCCTTCTTCTAGCATCATGTAATTGCTTGAAGAATTGGAGTTCTCATTTAATTAAGGATCACATTAAGTTTTTCTGAATTGGGAAAGACAACGACAAATCCGAACCACGCGGTACGCAGCGATCATGGCCGTTTCACGATGTCTTTGGGGGCCCTGCAGGCGTTTCGTCTTTTGCAGCGGCATCGGAAAGCACCTGAAATCCGCCTTCACACCAGGGCGCCATGGCAAGCACCTCGGGCACCACGGCGACATCGAACATATCGCGCATCAGATCGGCAATCCGCCCGGGGAGCTTTCCCAATTCTCCCCGCCGCGCCACCAGTTCAATTGTTCGGGCAAAGCCGGCAAAGGGTAAGGGGTGCACATCCAGCTGATTGCGGAAGCGTGGACTGTCAAGCACGCCGAGCGGCGTGGTGATCGCCCAGCCACCGCATTGCTGGACCATGGCATAAAGAGAACGCGAAGAATCGAATGTATATCGCTGCGGTACCGTCATGCGCACACGCCGCAAATGGCTGTCAATCGCCCGTCCCATCGGCATGGTTCTGTCGTAGTGAACAAAGGGTGCTGCCGAAAGCGCAGCAACAACGTCGTCCACATTGCGCAACAGTCCCGATGCGGTCACCAGAATGAAGGGTTCGCGCAAGACCGGGAACCGCTCATAGGTCACAGGTTCATCAGGCGGCTCGGCCGTAACAATGATGTCTGCCTCACGGTGCAGAAGCGCCCCGGTCAGATCGTCAGAACGCCCCGAGGCAACCGAGAACACACAGCTCGGGTAATGTTCGCTCAGATGCCAGATCAGTTTCGGCGTTACCGTGGCATCGATATCATCGACCATTGCAAGGCGAAGTTCCGGAAGGGATGCAAGATTGAGCTCGAGCATCTCTGCCCTGGCTTCACCAACGGCTTCAAGAATGCGATGCGCATGAACGCGCAACAGCGACCCGGCGGGCGTCAACGCAATCGGGCGCGCCGAACGATCGAACACCTGGGCACCTAGGACACGTTCGAGATTGGAGACCTGCTGGGTGATTGCCGATGCACTGGTTCCAAGCCGCCCCGCGGCCAGAGCCATTGAACCAGCCTCTTCCACCGTCACGAAGACGCGCAACGCCCGCAGCGTCAGCTCGCCCGATGCCAGCGCCTGTCCCGGGTCGGCACGAAGACTCTCCGTTTCCATGGTCCGATCAGATCACCCCGCGACCCGCCTGACAATCGCACGGAAGTTTCAGGCGAAGGCCGAAAAGTCGATGGGACCATTCTTGTCGAGAGTCTGGTCCACCTGCGCCATGGGGTATTTCAGGCCGGTCGCGCAATTGTAGAGCACCGCGCTATCGCCCGGCTTGACTAGCCCCCCTGCCAGGGCACGCTGATAGGCCACGGCCGTAGCCGCGCCTTCGGGGCACAGCAGCAGGCCATCTTCGCGCGCGACATGATCGCGCATGGCCATGATCGCATCATCGGGCACGGCCATGGCAAACCCATTGGATTCACGCACGGCACGGATGATGAGGAAATCACCCACCGCAATGGGAACGCGGATGCCCGCCGCAACGGTGTGCGCATCTTCCCATAACGGTGCGTGCTCTTCTCCGGCCTCCCATGCCTTGACGATGGGCGCACAGCCTTCGGCCTGGACCGCGACCATGCGGGGCATGGGGCCATCGATCCAGCCGATCTCCTTCAACTCGTGGAAGGCCTTCCACATGCCGATCAGGCCGGTGCCGCCGCCAGTGGGATAGAAAATGACATCGGGAAGTTTCCAGCCCAGCTGTTCGGCCAGTTCCAGGCCCATTGTCTTCTTGCCTTCGATCCGGTAGGGCTCTTTCAGGGTCGAGACATCGAACCAGCCGACGGCTTCCTTGCCCTGTCCGACGATCTTGCCGCAATCGTTGATCAGTCCGTTGACCTTCCAGACACCGGCACCCTGCTGGGCAATCTCGCGCACATTGATATCGGGCGTGTCGGACGGGCACAGGACGCTGGCCTTCAGACCTGCGCGACGGGCATAGGCTGCCATGGCCGCGCCGGCATTGCCGTTGGTGGGGATGGCCAGATGCTCCAGACCCAGTTCCCGGGCCATGGAAACGGCAAGGCACAGCCCACGCGCCTTGAACGAACCGGTGGGCAGGCGTCCTTCATCCTTGATCAGGGCCTTGCCAGGCGTTGCACCCAGTCCTGACGCAGACCGGTCCAGCGGGATCAGCGGCGTGACGACTTCGCCCAGCGAAACGCGGTTTTCCAGTTTCGTAACCGGAAGAAACGATGCGTAGCGCCAGAATCCGGGATCGGCTGAGGCGCCAATCGCCTCTTTCGTGACTGCAGCACCCAGACGTTCCAGATCGTAACGCACCAGAAGCGGGCGTCCGGCTTCCGACAGGCCGTGAATCCGGCCTGCTTCGTAGCGTTTTCCGGTGATGGAGCATTCAAGATGGCTGACAAAGGTCTGGGTCATGCTCAAATCCTGTTCGGGGCGCGGACCGTACATGCTGACGTAAGCCAGCGCTCGTGTTATCAGCCGCGCCATGTTGACGATTTCGAATATCACAGTCCGGCTGGGCGGCAAGGTTATCCTGAACCGCGCATCGGCAT
>CALIUG010000130.1 GCA_938048755.1 uncultured Alphaproteobacteria bacterium | reverse complement strand
GCAGCCTTCTTCTTGGCCGGGGCCTTCTTGGCAGCGGCCTTTTTCGGTGCGGCCTTCTTCTTGGCAGCAGCCTTCTTTTTGGCAGCAGGTTTCTTCATATCAATTCCCCTCTCACGTTTTGCGGGTTGTTCTTCGGTAAAGCTCTTGGTGTATTCCACGTCCCAATGCTTCTTTTCGGCGAGGACGCAGTCTCGAAACCGGTTGCCCCGGTCTTCGAAATCGTTGAACTGGTCAAAGGATGCGCAGGCTGGCGACAACAGAACGATGGGACTGTTCCGCCGTTCGTTCAGCGCCGTTTCACCTGCAGCTTTGACTGCCGTTTCCATGTCGCCGCAGATCGTGTAGGGCACGCGGCCCTCCAGGGTCTGGGCAAAGGCACCGGCAGATTCCCCGATCAGGAACACATGGGCCATTTTCGGGAAATAGGGTGACAGGGTCGCGATGCCGCCTTCCTTGGCGCGGCCACCGGCGATCCAGTAGATGTTGTCGTAGCAGGCGAGTCCGCGCGCAGCTGCGGCGGCATTGGTTGCCTTGCTGTCGTTGACGAAGGTTGCCTTGTTGACCTTGGCGACCACTTCCTGGCGATGGGCCAGACCCGGGAAGGTCTTGAACGCCTTGGCAACCTCGATCGCGGGCAGACCCAAAGCATGAATCGCGGCATAGGCAGCTGCGGCGTTCTGCCAGTTGTGCGTGCCGAGCAGCGAGCGGATCCTGGCAAGGTCGGCGACTTCCACCGACTTCTTGCCGGTTTCGTCGATCAGAATGCCATCGCGAACATAGATGCCGCCGGCAATACGGCGCTCGATCGACACCGGAATGATCGAGCGGCCACGCCGGCCGGCCAGTTCCTTGTGGATCTGACGGCAGACATCATCGTCGATGCCGATCACCGAGGTCTGTGACGAGGCACGCCGTGAAAAGATGCGGGTCTTCGACGAGATATAGTTCGAGAAGTCGCCGTGACGCTCGATGTGGTCGGGCGAGACGTTCAGCAGCACCGCAACATCGCTGACCAGCGTGCGGATCAGGTCAAGCTGGAACGAGGAAAGCTCCAGCACATAGATGCCGTCTTCCTCCAACGGCTCCAGATCCAGAACTGGTGTGCCGATGTTGCCGCCCAGCTGGACCTTCAGTCCCAGCGACTTCAGAAGATGGGCAGTCAGGGCTGAGGTCGTCGACTTTCCGTTGGTGCCGGTCACGCCCACGATGCGGCCCGGGGGCCGCGAGCGTGCAAACAGCTCCATGTCGCCCAGCACTTCGATTTTTGCGGTCAGGGCACGGGCAACCAGAGGATGGGGTGCAGGGTGGGTCAGCGGCACACCGGGGCTCAGCACAAGTCCACGAATGCCTTCCCACTCGACGCGATAAAGGTCGTTCAGCGTGACGCCCAGTTCGGCTGCGTGACGCCGGCGCGCGGGATCATCATCCCAGGCACTGACCTCCGCACCGCCTGCTGCCAGAGCCAACGACGTAGAAATGCCAGATTTCCCCAACCCGAATACGGCCATGGAGCTTCCGGCGTGACGCGAGAGATCGATCATCCGTCTACCTCAGCTTCAGTGTGGCAAGGCCAAAGAGCGCCAGAACGATCGCGATGATCCAGAAACGGATCACGATCGTCGGCTCGGCCCAACCCTTCTTCTCGAAGTGGTGATGAATGGGCGCCATGCGGAACACACGGCGTCCGGTGAGTTTGAAAGAGACGACTTGGACGATGACCGAAACGGTCTCGAGAACGAACAACCCGCCGACAATGGCCAGCACCAGTTCGTGTTTGGTGACCACGCTGATCGCGCCCAGTGCCGCACCGGCGGCCAGGCTTCCGGTATCGCCCATGAACACCATCGCGGGCGGCGCGTTGAACCAGAGAAAGCCCAGGCCTGCGCCAACGAGCGCGCCACAGAAGACGGCAAGCTCACCTGCCCTGGCAACAGCAGGGAGTTGCAGGTAATCCGAATAAAGTGCGTTGCCGGTCAGGTAGGCAACGATGCCGAAGGTCATCGCACAAATGATGATCGGTCCGATCGCCAGGCCATCCAGCCCATCGGTCAGGTTGACCGCGTTGGATGCACCAACAATGACAAAGGCGGCAAAGCCCAGGAAGAACCATCCCAGGTTCGGCAGGAAATCCTTGAAGAACGGCACGGCCAGGCTGGTGCCCAGTTCGTTGCCTGAAAGGGACGCGATGGCAAACGCGGCAGCACCGGCCAGCACGATTTCCACGATGATGCGCACGCGGCTGGAAAGGCCGTTGCTGCTGCGCTTGGATACCTTGATGTAATCGTCGGCAAAACCCAGCGCGCCGAAACCCAGCGTGACAAACAGCACGACCCAGACAAAGCCGTTGCCCAGGTCCGACCACAACAGGGTCGAGCACGTCACCGAAATCAGGATCAGCAGACCGCCCATGGTCGGCGTCCCGGCCTTGGTGATGATGTGGGATTCCGGTCCGTCCTCGCGGATCGGTTGGCCCTCGCCCTGGATCGAACGCAGCCACGCAATGGTACGCCCGCCAAACAGCAGGCAGATCAGCAAAGCGGTAATGATTGCGCCACCGGTACGGAACGTGATGAACGAGAACAGGCGCAGGGCGCCGAACTCCTCTGCCATCATGGGAAGCAGGTGATACAGCATCGCCTATCCTCCCCGTGCCGAGGTGCTGCCCGGGCGGCCCTGGGTCAGGGCCTCGACAACGGCCTCCAGGCCGATGCGGCGAGAGCCCTTGATCAGGATGACATCGCCGGGGCGCAGGACATCACCCAGCAGATCGGCCATGGCGCGGGCATTGCCGGCTGCTCCACCGCGTCGCGCCGGAGGCAGCTCGCCATAAAGCCGGTTCATCATCGGGCCCACGGCAAACAGCAGATCCATCTTGTGCTGGATCAGATCGCCCGAAAGGCCGGTATGCAGCGCAACCGCATCGTCACCCAGCTCGAGCATGTCGCCCAGCACGGCAATGCGGCGACCGCCCGGGCCGGTCTGCGTCTGTGACAGCACGGTCAGGGCAGCGCGCAGGGCAACCGGGCTGGCGTTGTAACTCTCGTCCAGCACGGTGACGCTGCCGCCGGCAACGCGCACATTGTGGCGCGCGCCACGCCCGGCCATGGGCTGCAGGCCCTCAAGATCAGCAGCGGCTTTTGCAACATCACCACCCAGATGATGGACCACGGCCAGGACGGCAACACTGTTGAGCGCCTGATGCTGTCCGGCCAGGGACAGCTTGTAATCCACGCGCTCACCGGCAATCAGGGCCGACACCGCGCCGCCATGATCGGTATCGCTCCAGGCGAGCAGACGATGATCGCAGTCTTCCGAGCTTCCGAACCGCACGATGGTCCCCGCGGGCGAGGCCTCCGCGCGCGCAACCAGGGCATCGGCATGCCGGTTGTCACCATTGATCACGGCAACCCCGCCTTCTTCCAGACCATCAAAGATGCAGGCCTTTTCGGCGGCAATGCCCACTTCGCTGTCAAAGTTCGCGGCGTGCACGGCTTCCACCGTGGTTACCAGCGCAACATGGGGGCGCACCAGAGTGGCCAGGGGCGCAATTTCGCCAGGCTGATTCATGCCGACCTCAAAAACGCCGAATGCGGTGGCCTGGGGCATGCGCGCAAGGCTGAGCGGCGTGCCGACATGGTTGTTGAAGCTCTTTTCGCTGACATGGGTAAGGCCTTGCAGGCCCAGGACATGATACAGCGCTTCCTTGGTTCCGGTCTTGCCGACACTACCCGTGACGGCCGCGACCCGTGCCTTGGTCCGCGCACGTGCGGCACGCGCCAGGTCATTCAGTCCGTTGGTCGTATCGACCACCAGCAACAGCGGCGAAGCAGGCGCAAGATCGTCAGGGCGACGCTCGACCATGGCTGCCGAAGCGCCCTTTTCGAACGCCTGATTCACATAGTTGTGGCCGTCGGTCTGTTCGCCCTTCAGCGCGACAAACAGATCACGGTCGGTCACCTCACGGCTGTCGAACGCCACACCATCGGACTCGAACGCCTCGGTTGTTTCGCCACCGGTCGCATCGGCTGCCGTCTTGTCGGTCCAGAGAGGATCGCGTGTCATGCGCCACCTCCCAGCGCCGCAATGGCGGCTGAAGCCTCATCGGCATCGTCAAAGGGCAGCACTTCGCCTGCCACGGTCTGACCGGATTCATGTCCCTTGCCGGCAATGACCAGGACATCACCTGCCTTGAGGTTCCCGATTGCCGTCACGATCGCCTCGTGCCGGTCGCCGATCTCGATGGCGCCCGGAGCGGCTGCCATGATCTCTGAACGAATGACCGCTGGATCTTCGCTGCGCGGATTGTCATCGGTGACATAGGCCAGATCGGCAATCCGGGTTGCCACCGCACCCATCAGGGGGCGCTTGGCCTTGTCGCGATCACCACCTGCCCCGAACACGACGACCAGCCGGCCTGCGACATCGTCGCGCAGCGCCGAAAGCACGTTGTCGAGCGCATCGGGTGTATGGGCATAGTCGACATAGACGCGTGCCCCGGCGGGGTGCCCGCTGATCGGCTGCAGGCGACCGCGCACGCCTACCAGACCCTGTGCAAGGGTCAGGATGTCGGCAACGGGTCGATCTTCAAGGGCCGCGATCATGCCGGCAGCACACAACACATTCATGGCCTGGAAATGGCCTGCCAGCGGCAGTTCGATGTCCAGCACCGCATCGCCAAGAGCAATCGAGAGTTTCTGATGGCCGTTCTCCAGCGCCTCTTGCCCGACCAGGCGCAGATCCCGGCCGGCCTTGCCGTAGGACAGGACCTTCAGGCCGCGTGCCGCACAGCGCTCGGCCAACATGGTGAATTCCGGCGCGTCGGCGTTGATCACGGCCGTGCCGTTCTCATCGACCAGATCGAACAGCCGCGCCTTGGCTTCCAGATAGGCCTCTGCACTCTCGTGATAGTCGAAGTGATCCTGGCTGAGATTCGTGAACCCGGCAGCACGCAGACCAACACCGTCCAGCCGGTGCTGATCCAGGCCGTGACTCGAGGCTTCAAGAGCGACCCGTTCAATCCCTTCATCAGCCAGGTGGCGCAGTTCACGATGCAGCGTTACGGGGTCTGGTGTCGTGTGGATCAGAGCATCCGTGCCGCGTGTTCCGACCACGCCCAGAGTTCCGATGGTGGCGCCACGCACGCCCATGGCATCCCAGAGCTGACGGCAGAACTCGGCAACAGAACTCTTGCCGTTGGTGCCGGTCACGGCAATGGCGAGCCTGGGCTGGGCCTCGAAGAAGCGCGCGCAGACCAGTGCAAAACTGCGACGTGGCTGGTCCGATGCCAGAAGCGTTGCCGGTCCCACGTCCAGATTTTCTACAGCCTCTTCATGGGCAAGCACGGCCACACTGCCGCGCGCCAGGGCATCGGCCACGAACCGGCTGCCATCGGTGTTTGTGCCCGACAGCGCGGCAAACAGCGCACCCGCCACACACGTGCGCGAGTCCGCGGTCAGGGACTGGATTTCGAGATCGAGCGAGCCGCGCACCAGATGCGCGCCCGCATTCTCAACGAGCACTGAAAGCTGCAAGGATCGCCTCCAGTTGTTCGTCGGCATCGCCTTCGGCGACGGGAAGTTCGGGCAGCACATCGTTGCGCGGGGCAATGCCCGTCAGCGGACCGATGCGTGCAATGATGGCGCCGACAGTGGGCGCGGCAGTCCAGCCACCCGTCGCATAGCCATAACTTTCTTCAATGCCCTGGGGCTCGTCGATCGAGACCAGAATGACGTATTCGGGATCATCAATCGGGAACGCCGCAGCAAAGGACGACAGCAGCAGGTCCTCGGCATAACCGCCATTGGGATCCAGCTTTTCTGCCGTACCCGTCTTGCCGCCGATCAGATAACCATCGGCCTGCGCCTTGCGCCCGCTGCCGTATTGGACCACCAGATGGGTCAGCAGCCGCATGGTGTCGGAGGTCTCGGTCGAGATGACTTCGGTTCCCGGCGGCGGCAATTCGGACTGCCAGCTCAGGATCGTGGGCTGATAGAGCGTGCCGCCGTTGACCATCGCGGCCAGCGCCGCAGCAGCCTGCACCGGGGTCACCGCAATACCGTGGCCGAATCCGATGGTCATGGTGTTGATGTCGCGCCAGGTGCCGGGATACATCGGCTGGCCGACTTCCAGCAGCTCGATTTCGGCCGGCGACATCAGGCCCAGCCTGCGCAGGAAGTCCTGCTGGCCTTCAGCACCCACATCCATCGCCATGCGCGCAGCACCGATGTTGGAGGAATAGACCAGGATTTCCGGCAGGGAGAGCCAACGGTTCTTGGGTTTGTAGTCACGGATCGTGAAGCGCGCGATCTGCAGCGGCTCGGTCGCGTCATAACCACTCGCCAGATCGACCAGCCCGGCATCCAGCGCCATGGCGGCGGTGAAGACCTTGAAGATCGAACCGATCTCATAGACGCCCTGGGTCGCACGGTTGAAGCGTGTTTCCGTCACGGCCTCACCGGCATGGTTGGGGTCGAAGTCCGGCAGCGACACCATCGCAACCACTTCACCGGTGTTAACGTCCAGCACGATGCCGGTACCGCCGATGGCGCTGAACTTCTCGATTGTGCTGGAAAGCTCCTCACGCACGATCTGCTGGAAGCGCACATCCAGGGAGAGCGCGATCGGCGCACCATCCAGAACGGCACGCGACTGCAGTTCGTCTTCGAACGCACGTTCGGCGCCCGAGAGGCCCTGACGGTCGATGTCGGTGAAGCCCACGACGTGCGAGGTCAGTTCACCCTGGGGATAGACACGGCGTTCCTCACGCAGGAACCCCAGGCCCGGCACACCCAGCGCATTGATCTCGGCCTGCTGGCTTGGTGTCAGGTTGCGCTTGATCCACAGGAAGCCACGGTCGCTGTCGAGATCCTCGGCCAGCTCGGCGACATCCAGGTCCGGCAGGAGATTGCCCAGCATGACCGCAGCTTCGGTCGGCTCGAGAATACGCCGCGGTTCGGCGTAGAGCGATGCCGTCGGCAGGTTCGTGGCCAGCAGCACGCCGTTGCGGTCAACAATGTCGGCCCGCCCGATGGGTGCGACCGGACCGCTGTCGGCAATCGAGACATCGGGCGAGATCGGCACGGCCATGACCTCGACCAGACGCCCGCCAACGACCACGAAGGCGGCCAGGAAGCAGATCGCCAGAACGACAATGCGCGCGCGGCAGGTGTCCGACGCTTGCTTGACGGCGCCTTCCAGGCTGAGTGTCGCGGGGGCGTTGGCCGGCGCTACGGCCGCGCCTTCGATGACATAGCTGGTTCCGGTCCCGCTCACGGCTGCGCGACCTGGTAGGTAATCAGCGTGCCCTCGGCCAGCTCGGAAGCAAGCTCTTCCTCAAGCGGATGTTCACGCAGCGGAACCTCAATCAGCTGGCCCATCTGGCCGACATCCATCGGCGCCAGATCCAGGTGACGTTCCGCCAGTTCAGCCAGGCGCTCGGGCCGGCTGAGGTAACTCCACTCGGCACGCAGAACGTGCGAGGTCTCGCGGCTCTCGGAGATCTGATGCTCCAGGGACGCCAGCTGCTCTGCAAGGTCGCGCACTTCGTATTTCAGCGTGAACGCGGCCACGGCCGAGATCAGCGCCAGCACCATCCAGATTGCTCCGCCACGTGCCGTCATGCCGCAACCCTCCATGCCGGTGCCGATGTCCGCACGGCCGCGCGCAGCCGCGCAGAACGGGCGCGCGGATTGACGGCAATCTCGGCATCGCTGGGACGCAGGGCCTTGCGTTCGATCATCCGGAAGGTCGGCGCGCGTGGATCAACCACTTCGGGCATATGGCGGCTGGGCCGCGCCACGTTGCCGCTGCGCTCGGCAAGGAACCGCTTGACGATGCGGTCTTCCAGGGAATGGAAGGCAACGACGACCAGCCGGCCGCCTTCGTGCAGCACAGCCTCGGCAGCCTCAAGGCCCATTTCGAGCTCGCCCAGCTCATCGTTCACCCACAGGCGCAGGGCCTGGAAGGTGCGGGTTGCCGGATCGATGCCATCGGGCGACTTGCGCACGACGCCACGCACGATATCGGCAAGCTCACCGGTACGGGCAATCGGCGCCTCACGGCGTGCGGCGACAATGGCGCGCGCAACGGAACGCGCACGGCGCTCTTCGCCAAGCCGGCCGATGATCTCGGTCAATTGGGTTTCAGAAAGCGTGTTCACGGCATCGGCCGCGCTGGCATCGTGCGATCCCATGCGCATGTCGAGCGGCCCGTCATGGCGGAACGAGAAGCCACGTTCGGGCTGATCGATCTGGAACGACGAGACGCCGAGATCAAAGACAACGCCATCAACACCGCCGCCGGCATGATCGGCGAACAGCGTGTCGAGCTGGGAGAAGCGGCCCTCAACGACGGTCAGGCGACCGGCATAACGGTCAGCCAGATCCGCACCACGCAAAATGGCATCGGGATCACGGTCGATTCCCAGCACACAGCAGTCAGCCGCATCCAGCAGACCGGCGCTGTAACCGCCACCGCCGAAGGTGCCATCCACGATGGTCTCCCCTGCCTGGGGTGCCAGCGCTGCAATCACGCGGTCGAGCAGAACGGGGACGTGACCCTGGTTGAGAAGCGGCGCGCTCATGCGTCCTTGCTCCCCTTGCCGGCCAGGCGCAGGCCCAGATTGGCCCGGTTTTCGACGGCACGGCGGAAGGCCTCTTCCTGCTGCGCCAGTCCGGCTTCGGGCTGCCACATCTGGAAATGACTGCCACGGCCAATGAAACAGACCTGATCGGTGATCCCGGCAAAGCTGCAGAACAGCTCGGGCAGCATGACCCGGCCCTCGGCATCAAAACCTAAATGCTGGGAAGCGCCAAAAATCGCGTTGGTGAAGTCTTCGTGCTCGGCGGCAAACGGATTGTCGATGCTGTCGGCAAGCTGACCGAACACCTCGGGCGTGAACGCATCCAGAGCCTGGGCACCCGAGATCGAACGCATGACATAGGCGCCACCGGCCAGCGCCGTGCCGAAAGCGGCACGAAACGACGCCGGAACAGACACCCGCCCCTTGCGATCAATCTTGTTGATATGGGTCCCGACAAAGACCGACACGCTGCCACCTCTCCACGCCAACCGCGTCCCGGGGGATGACAATTCGGTCGCTTTGACCGGCGTCTAATCCACTTTGGGACAGTATGGGTTACCATGGGATGACTTGGGCGTCAATGGACAAGATGTGTAAGTACTTGGGATCACATGGAAATTCCAGCTTTATCTCGTGACGGCGATCACGCAGGTCGCCCGATATCACAAGATGTGGTATTGTCGTGATCATCGAACACAAGATACAGAAATCACCCATGAACCTGCTTTGTTCTTAGTCTTGTTTTGTTCTCCTCTATATTTCCGCTCTTCATTTGTGATACCCACAGCAAACCCACCATGACTTGCCGGGAATCCGTGCCGCGCCGAGCAGTTTGTTTGTTCCCTCAGGCGCCGGGCGTTCGCTCCGTTTTTCTTTGTTCCCTCACGCGCCGGGCGTTCGCACCGGTCGGCGGCCGCTTCGCTCTCGCCGCCGATTGCCGGCTCACCGGCGGTGCTGGGTGCCAGCCACAACCACCCAAGCTGTGTCATCCCGGAAACCGCGAAGCGGTTATCGGGGACCTCGAGAGTTCAGCGCACCCTCTCGAGGCCCCGGCTTAAGGCCGGGGTGACACATCTATTGGGGTGGTGCGTAGGCGAGAGGCCCCACTTGGGGCCGAGGGGAGCGACTGCGACCCCGCCGCGCCAGCGGCGTAAGCCAAGCATGCGGAGCATGCGCCCGGCGCCTGAGGGGACCAACATAAACAGCGGAGCGAGTGCCGGCGCCTGAGGCTAAATGAAAAAGGATCAGACGGCCTGTAAGCCGGGTTCTGTATCCGACCGCACGGGCCGGACGATGACCATTCATCTGGGACGCCCGTTGCCGGACGCCTCGTGCAATCAACCCGGACGACTGGGCCAAAGACACGCCTGCCGGAATCCGGAGATCCCGACGCGCCGTCCCTATTCGATCTTGCTCCCGGTGGGGTTTACCGTGCCGCCCCTGTTGCCAGGGGCGCGGTGCGCTCTTACCGCACCCTTTCACCCTTACCCGCGACGCCGAAGCACGCAGGCGGTTTGCTTTCTGTGGCACTTTCCCTGGGGTCGCCCCCGCCGGGTGTTACCCGGCACCGTGTCTCCGTGGAGCCCGGACTTTCCTCCCGCCGGGCCATAAAGCCCGACAAGCGGCCATCCAGCCGTCTGATCCTGTCGCCTAGGTATCGCCTAGCTCAGGCCTGGTCAACGCACGCGGCCAGAACACCGGCCAGGAGATCACGGGTCTGGGTGTCGGCCTGGCCGTCGATCCGGGCCGGGCGGAAGTGGCGCTGGAACGCGGCAACGATCTCGGCCGTCTGCGCGCCATACCGGCCATCGGCGACCAGGCCATAACCATAGGTCGCCAGCGCGGCCTGAAAGCGCTCGACATCCTCGCCATGATCGCCTTCACGCATCGCACGCCCGCGCATCTGGGCCTCGCCGGGCCACAGGCCGATCCCCTGCCCGGCCAGACCACGCCAGTCGAACCGTTCGCCGGGATCAATCTTGCGCCCCGGCGCGATGTCGGAGTGACCCAGGACATGGCGGCGGGGGATCCCATGGCGTTCCATCACCCCCCGGCACAACCAGGCAACCGCCGCCATCTGCTCTTCGGCAAAGTCCGTGTCACCGGGATTGGCGATCTCGATACCGACCGAAGCACTGTTGATGTCCTCCCGTCCGCGCCAGGACGCCACACCGGCATGCCAGGCGCGCCGATCCTCGGGCACCATGGCGGTGATCAGGCCTTCCTCGTCGACCAGGTAATGGGCGCTCACCTCCGTTGCGGGATCACACATGCGTTCCAGAGCGGCCTCGGCGCTCGCCATGCCGGTGTAATGGAGAATCAGCATGTCCACGCGGGCGTCACCGCGCCGCTCGCCATGGTTGGGCGAGGGACTTTCCCTGATCTTGAAACGCTGGTTCACCATGGATTCCTGCAATAGGCGTTGCAGCCAGCGTTCCATCACACTACCGTTTGAGAAACAAGAGGCGCCCGCTCCGCTGGCGCGCTCGTTTGAGGCCTCAGCGTTCCGTTTGCGGACAGGGGCGAGGCCGCGTTAGCGGAGTCCGACCGGGCGTCGATATGCTCAGGGAGGATTCATGCCAGACGTCAGAAACATTGCCATTGTCGGCCCGTCGCTCAGCGGCAAGACCACGCTTGTCGAGAGCATCCTGTTCGCCGCCGGTGCGATCGGACGCAAGGGCACAGTCAAGGACGGCAACACCGTCGGCGATTCAGCGCCCGAGGCACGCGAGCGCCAAATGTCGACCGAGGTCAGCGCTGCCCACGCCACGTTCGAAGGCGTATCGCTCAACATCATCGATTGTCCCGGCTCCATCGAGTTTTTCGCCGAAGCACGCAACGCCCTGATGGGAGTCGACGCCGCCATCGTCGTTTACGAACCCGTCATTGAACGGGCCGCCACCCTGGGGCCGATCTTCAAGTTCCTTGAACAGAACAGCATTCCGGCCATGGTCTTCATCAACAAGATGGACCGCACGGCCACGCTGATGCGTGATCTGCTTCCCGCCATGCAGGATGTGGCCGAAACCCCGCTTCTGATCACCCAGGTTCCCATCCGCGACGGCGAACACGTCATGGGTTATGTCGATCTCATCACCGAGAAGACCTATGAATACAAATCGGGCGCACCGTCCGACGTGATCGAGATGCCAGACAGCGTGCGCGAACGAGAGGACGAGGCACGCAGTCTCATGCTCGAGACCCTGGCCGATTTCGACGACGCCCTGATGGAAAAGCTCCTGGAGGATGAAGTCCCTTCGGTCGAGGAAGTCGTCAAGGATCTGCGCACCGCCTTTTGGCGAAGGCAAGATCTCGCTTGTCCTGATCGGTGCCGCGGAACTGGAAAACGGCGTGCGCCGCCTGATGCAGGAAATCATCGACTGGACGCCCCCGCCCCAGGCAAGGGCAGAGCTCCATGGCCTGGACGGTGCGCCTGCCGCGCAGGTGATGAAGACCTTCAACACACAACATGGCGGCAAACTTTCGCTCGCCCGGGTCTGGCGCGGCACAATCAAGGACGGCGACACCGTCAACGGCGAACGCATCGGTGGTGTCTACAAGATGCTGGGCGCGCACCAGGACAAGGTCGATCATGCCGATGCCGGTGACATCGTCGCCTTTGGCCGCCTGGAAACCGCGCGGACCGGCGACACTCTGATCGTGGGTGGCGACGCACCTGAGGAGTCCGCAAGTTATCCCCGCGCCGAACCCATGCCGCATCTCTACGGCCTTGCCATCCATGCGGCCAAACGCGACGACGAAGTGAAGATGGCCACGGCCCTGGCGCGCATCCACGACGAGGATCCCTCGATCCACCCCGAACAGGATTCCGATCTGCATCAGCTCGTCCTGTGGGGTCAGGGCGACATGCACCTGCAGGTCTCCTTCGCCAAGCTGCGTGACCGCTACGGCGTCGAAGTCGCAGCCGAGAAGCCGCGCGTCCCCTACCGCGAGGCGATCCGCAAACCCACGACCCAGCACGGCCGGTTCAAACGACAGACCGGCGGCAGCGGCATGTTCGGCGACGTCCAGATCAACATCAAACCCCTGCCCCGGGGCACCGGCTTCCAGTTCACCAACTCGGTCACCGGCGGCAATATTCCCAAGCAGTACATCCCTGCCGTCGAGGCCGGTGCGCGGGAGTATCTCGAACAGGGGCCTCTGGGTTTCCCGGTCGTCGATGTCGCGGTCGAGGTCTTCGACGGCAAGTATCACGATGTCGATTCCAACGAGATGGCGTTCAAGCTCGCCGCCCGTCTGGCCATGTCCGAAGGCATGCCATCCTGCGGCCCCACCCTGCTGGAGCCGATCATGGAGGTTCACATCCACGCCCCCAACACCGCGACCTCGCGCGTCCAGCAACTGGTCACGGGCAGGCGCGGCCAACTGCTTGGCTTCGAGGCACGGGAAGGCTGGAAGGGCTGGGACAGCGTGACCGCCCACATGCCCCAGGGCGAGATCCAGGACCTCATCAGCGAACTGCGCTCGCTCAGTCAGGGGGTCGCCTATTACAGCGCGACCTTCGACCACCTCCAGGAACTCTCCGGCCGTGCCGCCGATCAGGTCATCGAAGACCGCAAGGCCTTTCTGGAGGCTGCGTAAAGCTCAGTGTCATCCCGGTGTTTTTTGTTCCCTCAGGCGCCGGGCGCGAACTCCGTTCGCTTGGCTTACGCCGCTTTGCGGCGGGGTCGCAGTCGCTCCCCGTCGGCCCAAACGGGCCTCCCCATGGACGCACCATCCCAAGGGGTGTCATCCCGGAAACCGCAACGCGGTTATCCGGGACCTAGAGAGTTCAGCGCAACCCTATCGAGGCCCCGGCTCAAGGCCGGGGTGACACAAGTTTGAGATGGCTGCGACATGCAACCTACACCGCCGGTGAGCAGGCATTCGGCGGCGAGAGCGCAGCGGCCGCCGACCGGTGCGACCGCACCGGCGGGCCGGTCAGGCCCGGAAGCCAAGTGAGCGGAGCGAACGCCCGGCGCATGAGGGAACAAAGATAAACAGCGGAGCGAACGCCGGCGACTGAGGCTAAAACAAACCCAAACAAAATTGGGTGGGACCCGATGGAGAGGATCCCGCCCAAGTTCAAGTCAGCTGACCACGCCCCGGTTGATCCGGGGTCGCACCCCAAATGGGTAACGTCCGGCTGGCCCGCCCGGCATGCGCCGGACGGGCGACAGCTCAGATCAGGACGTAGAAGGCCTGGTTGCCACGGCGCACGTGCAGGGCGACACGACCGTCGTCCTGATTGTTGACCGCATCGGCAAATTGCTCAGGCGTGGTGACTTTGTTGCGGGCCACCTCGGTGATCACGTCACCGGGGCGCAGACCCGCCATCCAGGCACGGCTGTCAGGCGTCACATCAATCACCTGCACACCGTTGATGCGCCCGGCCATGTCCGAGTCGGGATCAATGGGACCAAACAGGGCGCCCATGAACTCCACGTCGTTGGAACGTGCCTGCTGCTGATCGGTGTTCAGCGACGCAAGCTGGGGCTCCTCGGGACGCGCCTTGATGATGGCATCGATCACCATGGGATCGCCGTCACGCACGATCTCGAGCGTGGCGGTTTCACCGACACGCAGCAGACCGACCTCGTTGCGCAGATCACTGGCACCAAGAACCACGTTACCGTTGACCGACATCACGACGTCACCGTCGAGCACACCGGCTTCCTGTGCGGCGGAGTCATCGAACACACGCGACACCAGCGCACCTTCGGCGACCGGCATGCCCAGGGCTTCGGCCAGATCAGGCGTCAGGTCCTGGATGTTGATGCCCAGCAGACCACGCTCGACTGAGCCATGCTCGATGATCTGGTCCATGATGGCGCTGGCCATGTTGATCGGAATGGCAAAGCCGATACCGATATTGCCCTGGGCGCCCAGGATAGCCGTGTTGATGCCGATGACGTCACCCGAAAGCGACACCAGCGCACCGCCGGAATTGCCGGGATTGATCGACGCATCGGTCTGGATGAAGTCCTCGTAACCCTCGATGCCCAGACCACTGCGGCCCACGGCACTGACGATACCCATGGTCACGGTCTGGCCAAGGCCAAAGGGATTGCCGATGGCAATGGCAAAATCGCCGACATCCATGCGGTCGGAATCGCCTTTCTGGATCTCGACCAGATTGTCGGCCTCGATCTGGAGCACCGCGACATCGGTCTCGGCATCCGAGCCGATCAGCGTTGCCGGGAACTGACGGCGATCGGTCAGGGTCACCATGATCTCGTCTGCATCGGCGATGACATGATGGTTCGTGATGATGTAGCCGTTTTGTGCATCGACGATGACGCCCGAACCCACGGCATGGGCAGGCTGCCCGTTACCGCCATTGGGGTTCTGCGGCAGCAGGTCGCCAAACAGCGGATCTTCATAGCCGTTCTTTGTCGAACCGATGGTTGCGATATTGACGACGGCCGGTCCGATCTCCTGGATCACGGGCGCCAGGGTGGGTTCACCCTGTTCGTTGAGAAACAGCGCCGCCGTATCGGCCTGCGCAAGTGGCGCCACACTGGTCGCAACGGCGACCATCACGGCGGCGGCAAGGGATGACTTGAACTTCAATGTCTTAACTCCTGTCAAACCCGCACCTGAACGCCCCGTTTGCCCCGTGGGGCCAACCGTTCAGGTGCAAGTGGCACCCTGGTTGCTGCTGATTTAGGACCGTAACATGGCAAGACTTGGGCAGGCCCTTCACGAACTTGTGCACGCCAGACAGGCTGTGACAACTGTCACGATTCGCAGAACGCTTCCCGGGTCTGGCGGCAACGCCACCTTCTGCTCTAGGGTGCGCTGGTGAAACAAGAACCCAACCAAGGCGCAGACTGGATTGCGGGCCTGGCTGTCTATGCACAGCCCCGGGTGCTTGCTGTCCTGTTTCTGGGTTTTTCCAGCGGCCTGCCCCTGGCACTGACCGGCGCGACCCTGTCGGCCTGGATGACCGATGCCGGTGTCGATCTCACCGTCATCGGCTTCTTTGCGTTGGTCGGGCTGCCCTATACCTTCAAGTATCTCTGGGCTCCGCTGATCGACCGTATCCGCGTGCCCTGGCTCAGTGGAAAGTTCGGCCACCGGCGCGCATGGCTCATTCTTGTCCAGGTCCTGCTTGCGCTCTCCATCGTGCTGCTGGCCGGAATCGATCCCCTGGAACAGCCCGCGGCCACTGCACTGATCGCTGTTCTGGTGACCTTCCTTTCAGCCAGCCAGGACATCGTCATCGACGCATTTCGCATCGAATCACTGACCGAGGATCAGCAGGGCGCAGGCGCGGCCGTCTATATAGGCGGTTACCGCATTGCCATGCTGGTCTCGGGCGCAGGCTCGCTCTTTCTGGCTGAGTATTACGGCTGGGAAATCAGTTACCTCGCCATGGGTGCCCTCATGGCCGTGGGCCTGGCGACCGTGCTGATCTCGTCGGAACCGGCGGTATCGGACGAACGCCAGGAGGAGGAAGATCGCCGCCTGAGGCAGTTTGAAAGCGTGGCAGGCGCCAGTGCCGGCCATCCCGTCAAACGTGCCGGCGCATGGATCTATACCGCCGTCATATCCCCGTTTGTCGAGTTCTTCAGCCGCCGTCTTGCCATTCCCATCCTGCTCTTTGCCCTGCTCTACAAGTTCGGTGACGCGCTGGCGGGCAACATGACAACACCCTTCATCCTGAAGATCGGCTTCAGCAAGGTCGAACTGGCTGAGGTCGCCAAGCTCTATGGCTTTGCCGCCACCATGATCGGGGTTGCTCTGGGCGGCCTGCTGATCCGTGCGATCGGCCTGATGCGCGGCCTGCTGATCGCGGGCATCCTGCAACTTGCCTCCAACCTGATGTTCGCGGTCCAGGCCTGGTACGGCTATGACCTCAACGTACTGATCCTGACCATCTCGGCCGAGAACCTTGCCGGCGGCATGGGTACGGCAGCCTTCGTTGCCTACCTCTCCGCGCTCTGCAACGTCGCCTACACGGCCACGCAATATGCCCTGCTCAGTTCCTTCATGGCGGGCGGGCGCACCCTGCTCTCCTCGCCGGCAGGCTGGCTGGTGGAGAACGTTCAATGGGCCGGCGCATGGGTCTGGGTTACCGGCACCGCACCGCCTGAGACCGTGGCCCTGCAGGTCAACTGGATCGGTTTCTTTGTTCTCACCACCATCGCTGCCGTTCCCGGATTGCTGGTCCTGCTCTGGCTTATGCGTCAACAAAAACGCGATGCGGCGCTACAGTCGGCGACCGAGGAGACCTGAGCCATGGCAACCAATGTCCTGATTTCCGTGATCTGTCACGACCGCAACAGCCTTGTGGCCGATGTCGCGGGACGTCTGTTTAATCTCAACATCCAGCTGGGCGACACCACCTTCGCGGTGCTGGGCGATGCGGCGGAGTTCACCTGCATTGCCGAAGTGCCCGGCGACGTCACCCTGGAGAAGATCGAGCGCGAGATCGCTTCGCTGGACGAGATGGACGAAGCGCGCATCACGGTATCGGCCTTCGACATGAAACCCGTGCACGACGACAGCGGGCATATCACCCATCGCATCGAGCTCGATGGCCGTGACCGCCCGGGTATCATCGCGCGGGTCTCGGAGGTCTTCGGCCAGTTCGGGGCCAACATCGTGCGCCTGAATTCCGAACACATCCCGGAAAAAGGTCACGACCGCTATGTCACGCGGTTTGCCGTCAACATTCCCGAACGCCGCACCGATGCGTGCCTGGCCACCGTCGCCAACACGGCCGGTGAAATGCGCATGACCTTCCGCTACGAACGCGTCGAGGACTGAAACAGCTCAAGGACGTCGATGCCGGCCAGCGCAGCCTGACGGTAGCGTTCCTGTGCCGCCGCTTCTCCCTGCAACTGTTGCACCCGAAAGACGCAGTAACGGGCATAACGATAGCTGAAGTAGGGCGACAACAGGTCCAGCCGCGCCAGAGTTTCCTTATCACCATAGGCATCGCGAAATGCGCCGACCTGTTCGGGCGTCCAGGCCTTGCGCCCATAGACCGCCTGAAAGGCAGGCGAGAGAAAGCTCCAGAGATCCTCGGCGCCATCACCCATACCGGGACATTGCCAGTCGATGATCCACGTTCCCTGATCCCCGGCAACGATGTTGCCAGAGCCGAAATCGCCGTGAATCAGAACCGGCGTGGCGAGCGGCTCCATGGCTACCGGTTCGGGTCGCACCGCAGCCAGCCGCAGCCAGAGCGGATCATCATCGGGTACAGCCGGAAGCCGATCGGCATCGGCCATGATGGCTTCAGGCGTTACGGGCATTGCCCGGAAGCCTGACGCGGCAAGGCGATGCGCTCGCCCGATAAGGCGCGCCACCTCCGTTACTTCATCGACCAGAAGGTTTCCCGGCACGAACCGGTAGATCAGAACCGCACCCCGATCATCCTGTGCGGGCCAGAAGCCGACCGGCTCAGGCGCAATCCCACTTCCCGATAGCAGATCAAGCGCGCGTGCCTCGAACTCAGGCTCGATCGGGAAAAGCGTCCACCCAGCACTTCTGGCCCCGAAATGTTTGACCACCAGATCTTCGTCCCCGGCGCGCACGCGCACAACATCGTTCCAGAAGCCGCCGGCCAACGGCGCGGCCCTTGCCTCTGTTCCTTCTTCAAGAACGCCAAGGTTCTGAAGGGTCCTGATCGCGTCGAACGCCATGGGGCTTGCATAAACCAATCCCCGGTACGCTGCGAGTGCAACTCTGAATTCGACTCGGCGGTGACCACGGTCACTTTGCCCGGGGGCAGGAGGCACCATATTCAGGTCTCACTCCTCCATGAGTGTCCTCCCTGTTGAAGATCACTGGGGCCGGTTTCCACCGGCCCCTCTTTTTTTGCCCCGCGTCATATCGCCCCCGCGTTCTGGTGTTCCATGGCTGCTCACGGCGCTTTATGCTCGGCCCCATGACCAAACTCTTCCACGACGCCATATATGATCCCGATCGCCCCCTCGACAGCCATTGGGAGGCGAGCGCCGGCCCCATGGTCGAGGGATGCGATCCAGTAGACGGTGATCTCACCTGCGATGTCGCCATCATCGGTGGCGGATTCACCGGTCTTTCCGCGGCCCTTCATCTCGCGCGCGACGATCAGCTTTCCGTGCGTGTGATCGAAGCGGTTGCGCCGGGCTGGGGCGCATCGGGGCGCAATGGCGGTCACTGCTGTTTCGGCGGCGCGGGTCTTGACCCCACAGAGATCGAAGAGGCCTTCGGCGAAGAGGTCGCCCGGGCCAACATCAACACGCAGCGTGAAGCCATCGATCTCGTCGAGGACCTTGCCGTTTCCAACAAGCTCGACATCGACATCCAGGGCCGGGGCGAACTCTGCGTCGCCCACAGCGCTCGCGCCATGGAGGAACTCCGCGGCGAAACCGCCATGTGGAAACGCCTGGGCGGATTTGACTGCGAAATGATTTCGGCCGATGCCTTTCGGGAACGGGCGTTCGATGCGCCCAACGTGTCCGGCGGCATGGTGTTTCCCTTCGGCTTCGGCGTCCATCCGCTCAAGTACGCCCGCGAACTGGCCCGCCTGGCCCAGCGCCACGGCGCCACCATCCATGGCAACAGCCCCGTAACAGGTTGGAAGCGCGAAGGCGGCCGCCATCGCCTGATCACGGCAGGCGGCAGTGTCACCGCCGACAAGGTGCTGATCGCGACCAACGGCTTCACCCGCGACGAACTTCATCCCGCCGTCGACGGCTGCCTGCTGCCGGTCATTTCCGAGATTGTCGCAACCCGCCCGCTGACCGATGAGGAACTGGCGCGCCACAAGTATCAGGTCGAGATGCCGCTTTATGACAAGCGCAGCATGTTTGCCTATTTCCGCGTCCTTCCCAACAAACGCCTGCATATAGGCGGTGCCGGCGGCATGACGGGAACACCGGCATCCAAGGAACGCTGGCGTTCGTTCCTGACCAAACGCGCCCACACCATCTTCCCGGAATGGAAGGATGCGGAAATCGAATACTGCTGGCGCGGTTTTGTGTGCCTGACCCGCGATCACCTGACCCATCTAGGCGAGGTGCCCGATGATCCCGGCGTGTTCTACAGTCTGGCCTATCACGGCAACGGTGTTGCCATGGCGACCTGGTCGGGCCGGGCCATTGCCGGCGTCATTTCAGGCCGTCACAACCGCGCCATTCCCGCCACCATGACCCAGCCGCTCAAACCCTTTCCCCTGCCGGCCCTGCGCAAGCTGCGCATCTATCGCCGTTACGGTGGGCGCATGATGCGCACCATGCTGGGCATGGATTAGAGTCGCACACGGCAACGTCACGTCTTCCGGTTTGCATCGGGTCGGACATGCGGGCTAGGTTCCGCGATCTCTCCCTGGACATCGCAAAAGGCCCTGTCTCTCGTGCTGCGCTTCCTGCCTCTCCTCGCGGCGTTTCTCCTGGCTGGTTGCGTCGTCACCGGCAAGCAGGACCGCTTTCTGGCGAAGTATGCCGATGCCGAACCCACGGTCTCGACAATCACCGTGTGTCACGGCTACGGCTGCCGCCTGACCGAAGAGATCAGTCTTGCGCAGGAGTGGGATGACCTCACCACAGACTTTCAGACACCGGCGGAAAGCGCGGAGCAGGAACGCGAGCACATTGCTTTGCTGATTGCCGAGGTCGAGCGCGTTGTCGGCGAGAAGCTGGGCACCACCGATGACATCGGCGGCACGTTCACGGGTTTCGGTCAGGACGGTCAGCAGGACTGCATCGACGAGACCGCCAACACCACGACGATCCTGACCCTTCTGGAAAATGACGGACTGCTGGTCTGGCACGATGTTCGTGCACCCATGTCGCGCGGCTTTTTCGTCAACGGCTGGCCGCATACCAGTGCGGTCATTGCCGAAACCGGCAGCGGACAGCACTATGTCGTGGATTCATGGTTTCATGACAACGGCCACCCTGCCGAGGTCGTGACACTGGAAACCTGGGTCGGCGGCTGGAGTCCCGAGGGCTCCACGGCCGAACAGATCGTTGTCAGCACCACCGAACCCGCACACAACCTTTCACCCCCAAGGGCACCATGAGCCGGAAGATCTATTACAACCTGGAACTGGACGGCGCGCACGACTCCTTCGTCTTCGAAGTCGACGACACCCAGTACGACCACGTCGTCGGCAATCTGATACGCGAAGAGGTCGACCTTGATCAGGCGCTGGAAACTGCCGTCGCCATGCTCAGCGCCAATGTGCGCATGCACGATGACTCCCTGACCCAGGACGTGCTTGACGCCCAGATAGTCGCCACCGCCACCATCTGGTTCCTGTTCAACGAAGCCGCCGACGAAGACGACCGGGTCCAGGGCGACGTCCTGCTGGTCGAACAGGATGACGAACTCTTCATCACCGAAGTCGAGATCGAAGAACCCGAAGAAGACGACTGACACGATATCGCGCGGAGCGCTTCACCGTGTCATCCCGGCCAAGAGAGCGAAGCAAACGCGAGCCGGGATCTCGGCCCGCACGTTCCGTTTGAAACGCGTCATGACGGGATCCCGGATCTACGGCACTTTGTGCCTTGTCCGGGATGACAGGTCCGGGGCCTTGATGCCCTCTGCGTTCAATCGGCGTATTGCAGGTACTGCTGTTCGAAATCAAAGTCGAGCAGGTCCTTGTAGGCATCCATGATCCGGCGGGTGACCGGCCCCGGGATCTCACCACAGCCGGGCTCCCGGTTGTCGATTGAGCGCACCGGGCAGACACAAAGGCTGGTCGAGGAGAGGAACGCCTCATCGGCCGTATAGGCATCAAACAGGTCCAGGTTGGCCTCGTGCACCTTGATCCCGACGGTTTCGGCCAGTTCCACAACGGTTTCCCGACTCACCCCTTCCAGAATCATCTCCCGTCGCGGCGTGTAGAGTTCACCGTCACGCACCAGCCACAGGTTTTGACCGGTGCCCTCGTTGAGGTTGCCGTTGATATCCAGCAAACCAGCCCAGGCATCCGGATTCTGGGCCTTCACATGCAGGTCGGCCAGGGTGACGTTGATGTAGTTCGTCAACTTGGCGCGCGGACTCTGGGATTCCGGCGGCGTGCGCCGGATCGGCGCCATCATGAGTTCGATACCGTTGCGATAGAGCTTGGCGCGCTGGCGGAACGGGATCGGCTGGACATGCACGATCACCGTGGGTCCTTCACGCAGGTTGGGTTCATCCCCGACCCAGTCGGCGCCGCGCGAGACATTCTGGAAGACCCAGTAATCCTCTCCGGGCGGCATCAAAGCCAGGTTCCGCTTCACCACTTCTTCGGTGATGGCCGCCAGTTCCTCAGGCGTTTCGTCAACCTTGATGCTGAGGTACCGCAGTGAGCGGTAAAGGCGGTCGATATGCTCCTGCAGGCGGAAGAGCTTGCCGTTCACCGTGCGCTCGGTATCAAACGCACCATCGCCCCAACGGAAGCCCCGGTCACGGAACGGGACCAGCACGTGACTTTCGGGCACATACTCACCATTGAAATAGGCAATTCGCTCATTGGGACGATCGACCATCGCTCACTCCGCACGTTGTCGTGAGCGCCAAGAGTGACGGTTTTGCCCCAAGGGTCAAGCTCCGCGGTCGGTTTGGTACACCGGCACTCACGCCAGGGGCACCAAGCCTTGATCACCGCGTGTGCCAAGAGGGGTCTAGGCTTTCAGGCCATGGAACCTGCGAGGTATCGACCATGATGTTTGTGCGTCCTGCGACCTTCTTCCTGGCTCTGATCCTGACAGTTTCACCCATGGCGGGGCTTCCCCTGCTCGCCGAGGAGGTCGAGTTTTCCGACATCAGCGGTGATCCGGACAATCCCCGCCGGCACTTGCGCGTCGAAAATCCGGCTGACCTCACGCCCAAAGACGCCGAAGCAATCTACGCAGAACTGCTTGCGGGCATGGCGGCCGGCTACGGCCTCAACGAAGCGGCTGCCGCGTCCGACTACAGCGACTGGCCACGCTACAACACCGCCCCCTACCGGTCTGCGACCCACGGGCAGCGTTTCATCAACAACTATGCCAACGCCACAGCGCAGGCCTACGGACTGTTCGAGGATGCCGGTGTGCTTCCCGTCGGATCGATCCTTGCCAAGGACAGCTTCACGGTCACCAGCGACGGCATCGTGCAGCCTGGACCCCTGTTCCTGATGGAAAAGATGTCGGCAGGTTTCAGCTATGTCACCGGCGATTGGCGCTACAGCATGATCATGCCCGACGGCAGCCTGTTCGGTGAAACCCGCGGGGATAACGACGAAAGGGTCGACTACTGCATCGGCTGTCACCTGGCCGCCAGTGTCCAGGGATTCGACCACATCTTCCTGGTGCCCGAAGCGTTCAGGCCCGTAGCCCCATAATCGGAATTTGTCACAACCGTCATGGACCGCCCCAAGAGATGCGGAGGCATCCCGCTCGGCGCTTGAGGGCAAGCAAAGGCGAACCGGAGGGTTCGACTTTGCGACAGGCAAGCCTAGTCCCTGAACGCTTTGCGGAAGCTCGCCAGGATCGGGTCCAGCATGTAACCCAGAGCGCTCTGCTCGCCGGTCTCGATCAGCACTTCGGCCGGCATGCCCGGCACCAGTTCGACCCCTTCAAGCAGAGCGAGCTGGTCCTCTGGAATCATGACACGCGCTGCAAAGTAGGGCTCGCCTGTGGCCTGATCGGTCAGCCGGTCCGGCGAAACGGTCAGCACCTCGGCCTTGAGAATGGGTGTGGATCGCTGGCTCAGGCCCGACAGGCGGACCTGTGCGGACTGCCCGCGATAGACCCGTTCGATATCATCGGGCTTCACGCGCGCATCGATGATTAGAACATCATCCTCAGGCACAAGGGACAGGATGGGATCGCCGGCGCGTATGACACCGCCCACCGTGTGCGCATTCAGGCCCACCACGGTTCCCTGGGTCGGCGCGACGATATCGATGCGTGCGACCTGGTCGGCGGCAGCCACCCAGCGTTCTTCCAGTTCGAACACCTGTGACTGCACCTGGCGCAGTTCGGAGATGACCTCTTCGCGCATGCCGGTCTCGAGTTGCAGGATCTGCAGCCGGGTCTCACCGATCGAGCTGTTGGCCTGGGCCACGGCGGCGATGTCCTCACCGCGTTCACCACGCAGGCGCTCGAGGTCACGTTCCAGAGCCAGGAGACGCTGGCGGCTGACATAACCTTCCTCGAAGAGCTCGTAGAGACCCACCAGTTCTTCCTCGATGATCTCGATCTGGCGCAGGCGTGCCTGCGCCTGGACATTCAGCCCGACAATCTGCTGTTCCAGCTGGTCGATGCGCTGCTCCAGGATGCTGATCTGGCCATCCATCGTGTCGCGACGGGCACGGAACAGGAGTTCCTGACCTGCCACGGCAGCGGCCACATTGTCCTCGCTCATCCGATCCATCAGATCATTGCTGAACCCGATGAACCGGCTGCCGTCACGCTCGGCTGTCAGCCTTGCCAGCGTGGCGCGCGCCAGCACAAGCTGGCTGTCGATGATGTTGAATTGCGCATCCGACCGGGTCGGATCGAGCTTGAGAAGGATCTGACCTTCTTCGACCTCATCCCCCTCATGCACCAGGATCTCGGCAACGATGCCGCCTTCCAGGTGCTGCACCGTGCGCCAGTTTGAATCGACCGCCACCACGCCGGGCGCAATGGCAGCGCTGGTAAGCTGTGCAATTGCGGCCCAGGTGCCAAACACACCAAAGATCAGGAAGATCGTCACCAGGCCGGCGATCACCCAGGGCCTGGCATCCGTGCTTGCGGCATGGTCCTGAAGCTGATCGGGCGCTGGGAGCATCTTCATGCTCATGAATCGCTCTCCAGCTTAGCGACGGTGTTCTGGCGTTCCACCACCTTCTTGAGCACCTCGTCCTTCTGCCCGAATGCCTCGACCTGCCCGTCGCGCAGCATGATGAGCTTGTCGACCGCCGAAATCGCGCTGGGCCGATGCGCCATCACGATGACCGTCTTGCCCATCTCCTTGAGCGCACGAATGGCATCACCCAGGGCGCGGTCGCCGTCGGCATCCAGGTTCGAGTTGGGTTCATCGAGCACCACCAGCGACGGTTCGCGATAGAGCGCACGGGCCAGGGCAATACGCTGGCGTTGGCCGCCCGAAAGCCTGTGGCCGCCTTCACCGATCAGAAAATCATAACCATCAGGCAGATGCAGGATCATGTCGTGCACACCCGCCAGCCGTGCCGCTGCCACAACCTGCTGCGGATCGGCTTCTTCATCAAAACGCGAGATATTCTCGCTCACCGTACCGCCGAACAACTCCACACCCTGGGGCAGATAACCGATAAACCGGCCAAGCTCCTCGGATGACCAGTTCCCCAGGTCAGCGCCATCAAGGCGCAGATGCCCCCCATAGGGCGGCCAGATTCCCACAAGAAGCCTTGCCAGGGTTGATTTTCCCGCCCCTGTCGGGCCGATGACACCCACGGCCTCACCAGCCTCGATCTCGAACGAAACGCCTTTCAAGGCCGCGACCTGTGCGCCCGGCGGCACTCCGACCAGCCGCTCCGCGGCGACATGGCCGATCGGGTCGGGCAGGCGCATACGCGCCGGCAGGTTGGGAAGCTCCTGCAGCAGCTCCTGCATCCGATTATAGGATTGGCGCGCAGACACCCCATTGCGCCAGGTCCCGATCGCCTGCTCCACCGGTGCCAGGGCACGCCCCATGATAATCGAAGCGGCAATCATTACGCCTGGTGTGATGATCTGGTCCATGGCCAGCAGGGCACCGGTCGCC
>CALIUG010000129.1 GCA_938048755.1 uncultured Alphaproteobacteria bacterium | reverse complement strand
ACATCAGCCTCCGAGCCCGAGGTTCCGGGACTGAAGACGTTTGTCGAGTCACAGACCATGGCAAGAACACCGTCATCGCCAATCTTCTTGAGAGCTGCTTCGTCGGTTGGTTCCGAGATCAGCGGATCAGGATCAAGTTTCCAATCACCGGTGTGCATGATCGAACCGTGTGGCGTGTGCACGACCAGGGCATTGGGTTCGGGAATCGAATGGGTCAGTGTGATCAGCTCGATTCTGAAGGGATCAAGGTCGATGGTGCCCGAAAGCGGCACCTCGGTGATCACCATGTCTTCGATCCCCTCTGCGCCCTCCTCCACCTTGCGACGCAGCAAGGCGGCAGCAAACGGTGTGGCAAAGACGGGACAACGCAGGCGCGGCCACAGGTACGGCACGGCACCAAGATGGTCTTCATGGGCATGGGTGATCACGAGGCCCACGAGGCCTTCCTTGCGTTTGGCAATGTAGGAGACGTCGGGCATGACAAGATCAATGCCCGGCAGTTCGTCGCCGGCGAACGTGATGCCCAGGTCACACATCAGCCAGCGGCCATCATATTCATAGAGGTTGAGATTCATGCCGATCTCGCCGGCCCCACCCAGCGGCAGGAAATGCAGAGGCTTCGATTTCGCCACGATCAGCTCACCTTTTCGCGGCTCCGCCGCCATACTTCATGAAGCCCGCGCACCGTGATGTCGGGGTCGAATCCATCAATTGCATCGGTCGCCGCATCAAACAGGGGCGCAAGCCCCCCGGTGGCAATGACCTGCATGGTTTTGCCGTATTCGCTGCGGATGCGGGCAACCACCCCCTCGATCAGGCTGACATAGCCCCAATACACGCCCGACTGCATGCAGGCGATGGTATTGGTTCCGATCACACGTTCGGGTTTCTGAACGCCAATGCGCGGCAGCCGCGCGGAAATCCGGTGCATGGCATCAAGCGCCAGGTTGATACCCGGCGCAAAGACGCCGCCGGCAAATCCGCCGTCATCATCCACCACGTCGAAGGTCGTTGCGGTTCCAAAATCGATCACGATCAGAGGGCCGCCAAATTTGATGTAGGCGCCCACCGCATTCACCAGACGATCAGCACCGGCCTCTCCGGCATCATCGATCCGCAGAGGAATGCCCAATGTGGCCCCTTCGCTGACGACGAGGGGTTCCAGATCGTAGTGTTTTCGGCAAAGGGTCTTGAGATCGAACAGGGTCTGGGGCACCACACTGGCGATCACCGCATCGCTGATGTCACGCGTGTTGATGCCATCCATTTCCAGAAGCTGATGCAGCCAGACGGCATACTCATCAGCCGTGCGTTCGGTCTTGGTCGCAACACGCCATTGCCCCAGAAGTTTGTCGCCCCGGAAGACGGCAAAGACGGTGTTCGTGTTGCCCTGATCGATGGCAAGGAGAAGCGGTTTGGTCATGCAACATCCTCCAGAACGAGCGACCCTGAGACACAGCGGTGTGTCTGACCTGCTGTATCGGCAATGAGTACTGCGCCCGCCTCGTCTATGCCAGCAAGTGTTCCATGCAATGGCGGCCGGGTTTCATCACAATGGGTGACAGGGCTGTTCAGGCCTGCTGCATGGTCCAACCAGGCTTTGCGAACAGCCGCAAATCCGCCGTGCGACCAAAGATCGACCAGTCCCTTGAGATGGGACGCAAGCGCAATCAGCCAAGCATTTCGGTCTACCTGGGCTCCCAGAATCCTGAGGTCAGAAATCCTGACCCCATCGAGAGACGGATGGCTAACAAGGTTCACGCCGATACCGACAACAACGGCATCCAGACGCGCACCGGTACTGACCGCTTCCACGAGAATCCCACAAACCTTGTCGCCGTCAATCAGAACGTCATTGGGCCATTTGCACTGCGCGGGTGGCAGGTCAGGGGCAAGCTCTCTGATAGCGCGTGCAACCGCAAGCCCAGCCAGCAACGCGATCTGCGGTGCATCTGCCTGAGCACAATCAGGCCGCAGCAGGAACGAGGTATAGGAGTTTCCCGGTGGAGACGCGAAGGTCTTGCCTCTCCGCCCCCGGCCCGAGCGCTGTTCTACGGCACGAACGATCGTCCACGCGGGCATGTTCTCGGAAGCACGCTCGAGCGCTTCGTCGTTCGTGCTGGCAACAGACTCTAGATCAATCAGATGAAACGGCGATGGCAGAGCAACGTTCACTGCAGCAGCGACGTCTGGACCGAATGTAACGGCATCGGCAGCAACGATGACGCCGCAGCAGTAGCGCTATCGAGCAAGGGGCCTGAATAGACGAAGAACAGCAGCGTTGCTGCAGCGGTGAGCGTGATGACGGGCCATACTTCACGCCCCATAGGAGCATCGAAAGCATCCGCAGGTTCATCAAAGTACATGATCTTGACGATTCGAATGTAATAGAAGGCGCCAATCACACTGGTCAGCACACCGACGACCGCCAGGGTGTAGAGCCCTTCGTTCACGGCAGCCATGAAGACATAGAACTTGCCGAAGAAACCCGCCAGCGGCGGAATGCCTGCCATCGAGAACATGAAGATGGCAAGAGCCAGGGCGAGCTTCGGGTTGGTTCGCGAAAGGCCGGCCAGATCTGAAATCTGCTCCACCATCGTACCGCCGCGCCGCATGGCAAGAATACAGCCCCAGGTTCCGACCCCCATGACAAGGTAGATGGCGAGATAGATCGCAACACCGTTGATGCCCTGGGCGGTACCGGCAGCAACGCCGACCAATGCGAATCCGACATGTCCGATCGAGCTATAGGCCATCAGACGTTTGATGTTGCTTTGACCGATGGCACCCACAGCACCCAGGAACATCGATGCAACGGCCAAGAGGAAGACAATCTGCTGCCACTGGTCGAACAGGCCGCCAAACGGCCCGGTCAAGACACGCATCATCAACGCCATGGCCGCGATCTTGGGCGCGACCGAGAAGAAGGCGGTGACGGGCGTTGGCGCACCTTCATAGACATCGGGCGTCCACATGTGGAAGGGCACCGCCGAAATCTTGAAGGCCAGGCCCGCCGCAATGAAGACAAGCCCCACAATGACACCGACCGAGAGATCACTGCCTGAGCCAAGGTTGCCGGCAAGCAGTTCGAACGACGTTGTGCCGGCAAAGCCGTACACCATCGAGCAGCCGTAAAGCAGCATCCCCGAAGCCACGGCGCCAAGGACGAAGTACTTCAGGCCCGCTTCACTGGATCGCAGATTGTCGCGCTGGAAAGCGGCACAGACGTAAAGCGCCAGACTCTGCATCTCCAGACCGACGTAGAGGGACAGCAGGTCGTTTGCCGAAATCATGACAAACATGCCTAGCGTCGCCAGAACGATCAGGACCGGAAACTCGAAACGATCCATACCTTCACGCCGGATGAAGCCGAGCGAAAGAATGAGCGTCAGGCCCGCGCCAAGCAGCACGAGGGTCTTCATGAAATCACCGAACGTGTCGTTGATGACGAGACCATCGAAGACAGAACCGCTGCCGGGCTGCAGGTGGACCAGGAACCCGGCCACGATAAACACGGCAACAGCAACCCATACGGTGAGACGCGTTGCATTTCGCTTGGTGAACACGCCAAGCATCAGCATGCCCATGGCTGACAGCGCGAGCCAGAGCTCTGGCAGGATCGCGTTCAGGTCGGAAATCAAAAGCTCGTGCATGATCCGCCCCCTTACTCTGCCGACTGGGCCAGCATCGTTCCGCCGTTCACCTGATCGACCAGGTGTTCAACGGAGACATGCATGACGTCCAGGAACGGAGCGGGCCAAACGCCCATGATGATGACTGCGATCAGCAACGGCACGAAGTAGATCAGTTCGCGTTTGTTGCAATCGACAATGGTCTTGAGGTCTTCATGAACGAACTCGCCGAACACGACCCGACGATACAGCCAGAGCATGTAGGCAGCACCAAGGATGATGCCCGTCGTGGCCAGCAGAGCGACCCAGGTGTTGGCCTGGAAGGCACCGACCAGGACAAGGAACTCGCCGACAAAGCCCGACGTTCCGGGCAGACCGACAGAGGCCAGCATGAAGACCATGAAGATGAAGGCATAACGCGGCATCCGGTTAACGAGGCCGCCGTAGTGCGAGATTTCGCGGGTATGAATCCGGTCGTAGATCACGCCGACACACAGGAAGAGTGCAGCCGAAACGACGCCGTGCGAGAGCATCTGATAGATGCCGCCCTCGATACCCTGCTGATTCATCGAGAAGATACCGATCGTCACGAAGCCCATATGAGCGACGGACGAATAAGCAATCAGCTTTTTCATGTCCTGCTGCACCAGCGCAACGAGCGAGGTGTAGATGATCGCGATGATCGACAGGGTGAAGATGAAGGGCGCGAAGAACTCCGAGGCTTCCGGCAGCATGGGCAGTGAGAAACGGATGAAACCGTAGCCGCCCATCTTCAACAGCACACCGGCCAGGATGACCGAACCGGCTGTCGGCGCTTCGACATGCGCATCGGGCAGCCAGGTATGCACCGGCCACATGGGCACCTTGACCGCGAACGATGCAAACATAGCAAGCCACAGCCAACGCTGCATGTCTTCGCCAAAGCCGGCGTTCATGAGCTCTGGAATACTGGTGGTGCCGGTCTCGTGATACATCACCAGCAGTGCGACCAGAAGCAGGACCGACCCGACCAGGGTGTAGAGGAAGAACTTGAACGCCGAATAAATTCGGCGGGGCCCGCCCCAGACACCGATGATCAGGAACATCGGGATCAGCATCGCTTCAAAGAAGAGATAGAACAGAACGAAATCGAGCGCGCTGAAGACACCGACCATGAGCGCTTCCATGACCAGGAAGGCAATCATGTATTCCTTCACCCGTGTCTGGATTGCTTCCCAGGAACACAGGATACAGACCGGTGTCAGGAAGGCAGCCAACACGATCAGGAACAACGAGATTCCGTCGATGCCCAGGTAATACTGAATGCCATAGGCCGGAATCCAGGGGGCCTGCTCGACGAACTGGAACTCGGCTGTGCCGGGATCAAACATGACCCACATGGCAATGGTGACCACCAGGACAACCAGAGACGTCCATAGCGCGGTCCAGCGTGCGTTGGCTGCAGCCTTGGCCTCGTCATCGTTGCGGATGACCAGAATGAATGCTGCGCCTACAAGCGGCAGGAAGATCGCGAGCGAAAGGAGCGGTGCGTCAATCATGTCTGATCCCCTAACCCCAGGTCCTGAAGAGGAACCAGCTCGCCACGACCACCAGGCCGATCAGCATGGCAAAGGCGTAGTGATAGACATAACCCGACTGCAGGACCTTCACGCGGCGCGAAATGTTCATGGTTGCCGCAGCGACACCGTCCGGGCCCAACCCGTCAATGGTGTCCTGATCCCCGGCCTTCCATAGGCCCATGCCAAGACGCATGGCCGGGAAAACGAAGATCCGGTCGAACAACTCGTCGAAATACCACTTGTTCAGAAGGAACTTGTAGACCGGCCGGAACTGGCTGGCGATCAGGCCCGGCAGATGCGGCTTGATCATGTAGCAGAGGTAGGCTGTTCCGACACCGGCCGCGACGAAGAGCAAAATCAGGACCCTAACCCAGATGGGTGTTTCCAGATGCGCCTTGTCAATGATGTCAAAAACGTCCTCGACGCCCCTGCCCTCGGCGTGCCCATCATCCGCATGCCCGTCAGCTTCGGATACTTCTTCATCGTTGTCGTATTCAGCCATCTCGTCATGCGCAGGCACCTTGAAGCCCTCGCCCGGCTCGACCTCGGTGAACGCGACAGAGTGTTCGAAGAAGGTCTCGCCGCCGTGATAGACCATCTTGCCGCCGAACAAGCCATAACCACCGATCACAGCGCCCGTTGCCAGAACGATCAGAGGCATCCACATGACCTTGGGCGCATCATGAACATGATCAAAGGTCTCCTTGGTCATGCGCGGTTTGCCATGGAAGGTCATGATGATCAGGCGCCAAGAGTATAGCGCCGTCAGGAAGGCCGCGCCCGCACCCATCCAGAACGCATACTGACCGGCAGCGGTATCGGTGACCCAGGCACTCTCGATGATGAGGTCCTTGGAGTAATACCCGGCAAAGAACGGCACGCCAGCCAGGGCCAGACTGCCGATCCACATGAAGGCATAGGTCTTGGGCAGCTTGCGCCACAGGCCACCCATGCGCCGCATGTCCTGTTCGTCATGCATGCCGTGAATGACCGCGCCGGAACCCAGGAACAGCAACGCCTTGAAGAAGGCGTGCGTGAAGAGATGGAACAGCGCAACGGGATAGGCGCCGATGCCACAGGCAAAGAACATGTAGCCGAGCTGACTGCAGGTCGAATAGGCGATCACACGCTTGATGTCGTTCTGGGCGATACCCACCGTTGCCGCGAAAATACAGGTCGTCGCGCCCACGATCGTGACGACAACGAGCGTAGTCGGAGAGGTTTCGAACATCGGCGAGAGACGCACGACCATGAAGACGCCAGCGGTAACCATGGTCGCAGCGTGGATCAGCGCGGAAACCGGGGTCGGACCCTCCATGGCATCGGGCAGCCAGGTATGGAGCGGCATCTGAGCCGACTTGCCCATCGCGCCGACAAACAGCAGCAGGCACAGCACGGTCATGGTGCTGAATTCCCACGACAGGAAGGTCATCGTGGTACCGGCCTTCTCCGGCAGCGCCGCAAACACGGTCTCGAATGAAACCGAGCTGAACACCAGAAAGACGCCCATGATCCCCAGTGCAAATCCGAAATCACCGACGCGGTTGACGATGAAAGCCTTGATTGCCGCTGCATTGGCGGTCGGACGTTTGTACCAGAAGCCGATCAGCAGATAGCTGCAGACGCCCACGCCTTCCCAGCCGAAGAACATCTGGACGAAGTTGTCGGCGGTCACCAGCATCAGCATGGCGAACGTGAAGAGCGAGAGGTAGGCAAAGAACCGAGGACGATGCGGATCATGCTCCATGTAGCCCAGGGAGTAAACGTGCACGACGGCGGAGACCGTCGTCACCACGATCAGCATCACCGCTGTCACCTGATCGATATAGATGGCCCAGTCGACCTCAAACGCGCCGGAATCGATCCAGGTGAAAAGCGTGATGTGAAGGACATTGCCCGTGTCGATCACATGAAGGGCTGTCGCCCAGGCCAGCACTGCTGTCGCACCCAGGAGAATACAGGTCGCGATGGGCGCCACCTGGGGTCCCAGGCGACGTCCAAAGAAGCCGGCGATGATGGCGCCGAGCAACGGCAGAAAAACGGCGAATGCGGCTACATACGTCACGTCGGATCAGCCCTTCATCATGTTGATGTCTTCCACAGCAATCGATCCCCGATTGCGGAAGTAGACGACAAGAATGGCAAGGCCGATAGCGGCTTCTGCGGCAGCAACCGTCAGAACCAGCATGGCAAAGATCTGCCCGACGAGGTCACCCAGCTCTACCGAGAAGGCAACCAGATTGATGTTCACCGCCAGCAGCATCAGCTCAACCGACATCAGGATGATGATGACGTTCTTGCGGTTCAGGAAAATTCCCAGAATGCCCAGCGTGAACAGAATTGCAGCGACGGTCAGGTAATGGGCGATACCGATTTCCATGTCAGACACCCTCCCCCTGGCGAACCTTGCGAACGTCAATGACATCCTCCGGCCTGCGCTTGATCTGATCACCAATGCGCTGACGACGGATGTCGCGG
>CALIUG010000128.1 GCA_938048755.1 uncultured Alphaproteobacteria bacterium | reverse complement strand
GAGCAGCAGACCCAGATTGTTCCAGGCGTCGGCAAAATCCTGTTTCAGCGTGACAGCTTTGCGATAGGCCGCTTCGGCCCGGCCCTTGTCTCCGTGGCGCGCTTCCACCCGGCCCAGGTTGAACTGGTGCAGAGGCGAGGGAGGCGCTTTTGCCGCTGCTGTGCGCAAGGCGGTGAGGGCTTCGTCGATCCGCCCCAGACCTTCCAGGGCGAGGCCTTCGCCGTGCCGCGCGGCAGCATGGTCAGGTGTGATCTCGAGAACCTTTCGGTAGCCGGCCAGAGCGCCCTGGAGGTCACCGGAACGATGGCGCGTGACGGTGTTGCGCAGGAGCTCGTTCGTCGACTCGGCCAACGCACCTACTCGGCAGCGTTGGCGGGAAGGGCGATGGTCAGCGTGGCCTCGGCAATGGCCTTGACGGTCGATTCCAGGACGTCGCGGATCGCTGCCATGCTCCTGCCACGCTGCATGGTGCGCTCGTTCATGTAGAGCCCACGGTTGAACTCCAGTTGGATGGCATGCATGCCAAGGTCCGGGCGACCGTAGTTTTCGGTGATGAATCCGCCGGGGTAGGGATCGTTGCGTCGCACGGTCAGTCCGGCGTTGCGCAGAGCTTCGGTTGCGGCTGCCGTGATGGAGCGTTCGCAGGACGCGCCAAAGCGGTCGCCGATCACGATGTCGGCCTTCTGGCGCGAGCCATCGTTGCCCGATGACGGCATGGAATGGCAGTCGATCAGGCAGCCGGTGCCAAAGCGGTCGCGGGTTTCGTCGATCAGGCCGATCAGGGTGTCGTGATAGACCATATAGTGGCTCTTGATGCGTCGCTCGGCGTCATCGGGCTTAAGCTTGCCGCGATAGATCTCGGCACCACCGGCTACCACACGCGGGATGGTGCCCAGCCCGGCCCGCACGCGCGGGCTGCGGGCGTTGATCCAGCGCGGCATCGGGGCATCGAACATGGCGGGATCAAGCTCATAGGGCTCGCGGTTCACATCCAACCAGGCCCGAGGGAAGAGCGCACACAAGGTTGGTGCGCCGAGGGCAGGAATACCCGCAACCAGGTCATCGACAAAGGCATCCTCGGAACGGCGGATCGCCAGATTGTCCAGACGGCTGGTGGTCAGGAAGTCAGAATCGTAGTTGCGCCCGCTGTGGGGCGACGACACCAGCACGGGTAGGGTCTGCCGGGTGGGGCGGACCAGCGAGAGTACGGTCAGGTCGTTGTTGTCGTTTGCGCGTGCCACCCCACCGATTTAGACTAGGGCCATGATCATGTCATCCCCCGGATGGGTGCACCGCACGGTGGGGTTGCGGTTTTGCCGGCCGGAACGGACATAACGCCGATGGCGCGGATTCTACTGGTGATCGAGGATGACGCCATGCGCGGCTATATCGCCAGACTGCTGCTGCGGCAGGGTCACAGCGTTTCGCCGGTCTGCAACGGTCGTGAAGCCCTGACCCATCTGGTGCCCGGCGCCATCGAAATCCTGATAACCCAGGACTGCATGTCCAGGATTGATGGCCCCGAACTGGCGCGCCGGGCCGGTGCAGCGGTTCCGGGCCTTCGCACCCTGTTTCTCAAGGGATTCTCCGTTCTGCCGCTCAAGGAGGGTGCCCGGCCGGTTCTTGAGGACGAGGTTCTGGAGCCTCCGTTCCACCTCAACCGGCTGGCCATCGAGATCGACAATCTTCTGGCGGCGTGATACCCGCGAAATCGGTTCAGTCGAAGAGTGCCCCAATGACCGAAGAATTTGCCTTTGCTCCGATCGAGGATGCCGTGCGCGCCATTGCGCAGGGCAAACCCGTGGTCGTGGTCGATGATGAGTCGCGCGAGAACGAAGGCGATATCGTCATGGCCGCCGACAAGGTCACACCCGAAGCAGTGGCCTTCATTGCCCGTCACGCGCGCGGGCTTTTGTGTGCACCCATGGAAGGCGAGCGGCTGGATGAACTCGACCTGCCGCAGATGGTGCATCAGAACACCGAACAGCATCGCACCGCGTTTACGGTGTCGGTTGATTATCGCTACGGCACCACGACCGGTATTTCCGCTTCGGACCGGGCCAAGACCATCCAGGCGCTGACCGGCGAGGGCGGCAACCGCGATGTTCGTGCCGGCGATTTTGCCCGGCCAGGTCACATTTTCCCGTTGCGGGCCCGTGAAGGCGGCGTGCTGACCCGCGCCGGTCATACCGAAGCCGCAGTCGATCTTGCGCGCATGGCCGGCTGTTATCCCGCCGGTGCGATCTGTGAGATCGTCAACGATGACGGCACCATGATGCGTCTTCCCGATCTGATTCCCTTTTCGAAGGAACACGGGCTTCTGCTCATCTCCATCGCTGACCTGATTGCCTATCGCCGGCGCACGGAAAAGCTGGTCGAATGCATCGAGACGGCATCGTTCGATACCAGGTATGGATTGTTTACCGCGCATATCTACCGCTCGCTGGTCGATGACACCGAACATCTGGCGCTTGTGCGCGGCGATGTGCGCAGCGCCGACGCCGACGTGCTGGTGCGCGTGCATTCGGCAAGTGCGATTGATGATGTGTTCGGCAACCTGCGTGGCCCCGGACGAAGCCTGGTGGATCTGGCGATCGAACGGGTCGCCGCCGAGGAGGCCGGGGTGTTTGTCTATCTGCGCGGCATGGAAGGCTGGGGGCTTGGGCTCGGCCGCAAGCGCATCTACAGCCAGGACGACCCGGATCAGAACGACCTGCTGTCGGGCTCGGATTGGCGCCAGTTCGGTACCGGCGCGCAGATCCTCTATGACCTTGGCCTGCGCAAGATGCGCATTCTGACCAACAACCCCGCACGCTATCGCGGCATCGAAGGTTACGGCCTGACGATTACGGGCAAGGAACCGTTTACCGAGGCGGCAGGCCATGAGGCTGCAGCCGTCAGTTCCTCCGGAGACTGAGCGGGATGGCAACACCGCCACGCCCCTCGGTCGCCGCCATGGCAGCCTATCCGACGTCTGAAGCATCGATTCCCGGCTTCGAGAACCCGATCCAGCTTGGCAGCAACGAACTTGGTTTTCCGGCCAGCCCAAAGGCTGAAGCGGCCATGCGCGATACCGCAGATCAGGGCCCGAAGTACTCCGACAGCGATCATATTGCGTTGCGCGAGGCGCTGGCCCGACACCACGGCCTCAACTTCGACCGAGTCATCTGTGGTGCCGGCTCCATGGAGATCATGAGTCTGATTGGCCAGAGTTATCTTGAACCGGGCCGAGGGCTTGTCATGAGCCAGTACAGCTATCGCCTGATGAAGACGCTGGCCGAAATCGCCGGCGCTGATGT
>CALIUG010000127.1 GCA_938048755.1 uncultured Alphaproteobacteria bacterium | reverse complement strand
ACGCTGGTGTTCCCGCATCCGCATCACGGCTCTTGTGTGCCGGATTGAAGACGTTCAGCACCCGCGCGCCTGCCGTTATGGCAAGGCGGTGCGGTTGCTGCGGCCCCACACTCCACAAGGTACCGGGCGAGAGATCAAACGCCTTACCGTTTTGGCAAGTCTCCACACCGCCGGAACCTTCCAGCAGCAGGCTGGTTTCCCGGTGCCCGGTGAAGGTGAGATCCTGCTGCAGATCCCGATGGGTCCGGGTCAGAGTCACGGTCAGGCCCAGACCGTCAGACCTGTCGAGGCAACGCAACGATGTCAGCGCGCCGTCGCTGCTGTGATGCACCCTGCCGTCAGCCTCCAGACCACGCGGGTCCTGGATGATCATGCGTTGGCGTCGGGCCCCGGCGGGATCGGTCCGGTCGGGGGATAGCCGCCTTCCTCGTCGTGCCGTTCGGTGCCATCCAGCGGCGGATTGAAGACCGAAAGCACGTGGGAATCGGCCAGCACCCGCAAATGGTGTTTATCCCGGGGTCCCATGCAATAGACATCCCCCCTGCCCAGCGTGTGCACCGTGCCGCTTGTCGTATCGGTAATCTCGACCGCGCCGTCCAGCACGATGTTGGCCTCCCAGTGGTTGCGGTACCACAGGTCGGCCTCGCGCCCTTCCTTGAACCACACATCGGAGATCGCAAATCCCAGATTGTCCCGCGTCGTCACCAGCTTGGCGAACCGTGAGCCGCCGCCTGCACGGCTGACTGCATGACCAGCTTCCTCGGCCATCTCCCAGGTCTTCACGAACATGCGCTCCTGGCCTTCGGGCGGCGTACCGTTGGCCGCATAGGTGCCCTCGGCATCGTGGCTTTCGTTGCCGGTCAACGGTGGATTGAAGATGCTGATCATGCGGAACCCGTCGCCGCCATCGTTCTGCAGCCGATGCCGGTCCTTCGGCCCGACGCAATAGAGAACACCGGGCTTCAGGTTCCAGACCTGGCCCGTCGTCAGGTCCTCCAGCGTGCCGCTGCCCTGGCGTATATAGTTGGCTTCCCAGTGATTCTTGTACCAGAGCGTTGCGTTCCCGCCTGGCTCGCCGCGCGCTTCCGACAGGCTGAAGCCCAGGCCGTCTGATGCGTTCAGCATGCGCAGGGCGCTCGACTTGCCCTGATTGATGGTGATCAGGCGGCCGCCGTTTTCCATCTCCTCAAGTGTGCGGATCAGCATGGTGTTGTTCCTTGTGTTGTTGTCATGGGGCAGGGCCGGGCGGCAATGGCCCGGTCGGGGGATAGCTGACGTCGGCATCGTGCAGTTCGCTGCCATCCAACGGCGGATTGAACAGGCTGGCCATGTGAAGGCCATCTTGTGAGGCAAGCACGTGGGGATCATCGGGGCCGACGCAGTAAAGCGAGCCTGGTTCCAGAACGACCGTCTCACCGGTAGTTTCGTGCGTCACGGTGCCAGAGCCCGCGATCACATAGTTGGCTTCCCAGTGGTTCCTGTACCACAGCCGGTTCCGGGCCTTTCCCTCGATCATGACGTCCGACCAGGTGAAGCCCAGCCCGTCCTCGGCCAACAGATAGCGCAGCAGGGTCGCCGTACCGGAGGCGCTTGTCTTCTCCCGACCGGCGGCACGCAGGGTCTGGGGCGTGGATACCCACATTTTCGGTTTTCCCGGCGGCACCGGGCCGGTTTCGGGATAGGTGCCTTCGGCGTCGTGGTTTTCATGGCCCACGACCGGCGGATTGAAGACGCCCAGCGCCCGGCACGGCGTCAGGTCCGTCACCAGATGGCGGTCGTTGGGACCCACGACATACATATCGCCTGGCCCCAGTTCCCAGCTCTGGCCGGTGTCCTCATCCTCCAGCAGGGCGTGTCCCTCCAGCATGTAGCTGGCTTCCCAATGGTGCTTGTAGAACAGCCGGTGCGGCCCGCCGACCGGCGCCGTGACCACCGAAACTGAAAAGCCCAGCCCGTGACCGGCAAGCAGCAGGCGCGCCGTATCGGCGCCACCGTGGGAGATGGTCGCGGTCGGCGCCCCTGCCATGCTCCGATGGAACATGCTCAGTCCTTCCACGCCGGTGGAATGTCGCCTGTCGGGGGATAGCCCCCTTCATCGTCATACCGTTCGTCGCCTCGGATCGGCGGGTTGAAGATGCTCAGAAACCGCACACCGTTTTCGTTGCTGACGCGATGTCTGTCCTTCGGGCCGACGACGAACAGGTCTCCAGGTGTCAGGGCGTGCCGTTCGTCCGTCGCCTTGTCCCAGACCTCGGCGCTGCCCTCGACCAGATAGTTCGCCTCGCAATGGTTGCGATACCACAGGTCGATCTTCTCGCCGGGCGTGGTCCGCAGGTCCGAAAGCGAAAGGCCGGTGCCATCGCCAGACAGCAACGGACGTTTAACCCTGGAATAGCCGGTGCTCAGCATCTTGCTCTCGATCTCGGCGGATTGGCGCACGAACATGGTCCGACCGCCGGTCTCCCAGCCATTCGGCAGCGGGCCGGACTCAGGGAAACCGTGGGCACCGTGGGTGGCACCCTCGTCGATCGCGGGGTTGAAGAACGAGAAGACCTTCCATGGCCCTGCCAGTTCCAGGCGGTAACGGTCGTTTGGGCCCACGCAATAGAACGACTCCGGACCCAGGGGCCACTGCTCGCCGGACTCCATATTCGTGATCGTGCCGGAACCTTCCAGCACATAATTCATCTTGACGTGGTGGCGATAGGTCATGGCTTCGGTCGCAACATCGCTCGCCGAAGCCACCACACCAATGCCGAATCCAGTGCCCTCGGTGCTGGTCAGATAGGTCAGCGCGCGTGCCTGCGGGCCAAAAGGCACCTCACGCACGGTACCGGCAAGGTCGGCGGGCCTGATCACCAGCATGGCTCAGTCCTTCCACGACGCGGGCAGGTCACCGGTCGGCGGATAGCTGCCGTCCTCGTCATGGGTTTCGTCACCCACGAGAGGCGGGTTGAAGATGGAAAGCACGTGGAAGCCGGTGCTGCTGGCGACATGGTGCCGATCCTTGGGACCGACCAGATAGAGCGAACCCGGAGCCAGCGGCCAGCTCTGGCCGCTCGCGCTGTCGGTCACTTCCGCGGTGCCGGAAACGATGAAGTTGGCTTCGACATGGTGTTTGTACCAGAGGTGATGAGGTGTCTCGCTGCTTTTGGCCGTGAGATCAGAGATGGTGAAGCCTACATCATCGGCCTTGGCCAGATATCGCCGCGCTTCGGCATGGCCACCGCCGATGCTCACCACCGGAATCTCGCTTCGCTGTTTGACGAACATGCGCCGGCTGGTTGGTGAACCACCTGAAGGCCCCCAATCGGCCGGAATTTCGCCCGACGGCGGATAGCCGCCGAAATCCTGGTGATGTTCGGTGCCCTTGATCGGGGGATTGAAGAGCGACACCACCTTCACCGGGCCTTTCAGGAAAATCTCATGGCGGTCCGCCGGGCCAACCACATAAAGCGTGCCGGGACCTGCGGGCCAGCGCTCGTCGGTCTCCAGATTGTGGATTTCGCCTTCACCCTCCAGAATCATGTTGGCTTCGATGTGGTTCCGGTAGTGCAGGGGGAACCCCTTGCTGTCGCCGTCGATGGTCAGCGTCGAGAACGAAAAGCCGCAGCCATCTTCCTCGGCCAGATAACACATGGCATGGGCATTGCCGTCGGCAACCATGCGGTCCCTGTGGGTTCCGGCGATATCGAGGATGAATGACGCGCATGGGCTGTTATGCTCCTGTAATGTGATGGCCCATGACAGCGCACTTGTCAGACAACCGCAAGGCGCGCGTCATGGATTGCGGTATTTCGGTGACAGTTTACTTAACTCGATTGTGCGTGCTCAATCGACGTCAGAATGCTGAGCGCCGGGTTAAGTAAGCTGTCACCGAAATAGGAGCGGGTATGGAGAAGATCAGCGAGGGCGATTTCGAAATCGCAGGCACGGTATTGATCGCCGAAGGGGCGGATATGGAGGCTTCCGTCCTCACCCTGGACGCCGGAGATTCTGTTCCTTGGCACTATCATTCAGAAATCACCGACTATTTCGTTTGCCTGGAAGGCGAACTGGTCGTTGAAACCCGCGCGCCGCGTGCCGAACACCACCTGATGCCCGGTCAGCGCTGCGCAGTGCCCCCCAAAACTGCCCATTACGTCCATGGCCGTGACGGCACTGCCTGTAAGTTCCTCATCGTGCAGGGCGTTGGCGCCTACGACTACGTTGCCGTGAGAGGCTGACGTGGCATAACTGCACCGTCGATCCCTACCGATGCCACCGACACATTTATACGTGTCATCCCGGCCAAGAGAGCGAAGCGAGTGCGAGCAGGGATCTCGGTCCGCACATCGCTTTGAAACCCGTCAGGACGCGATCCCGGATATTCGCTACGCGTATTCCGGGATGACACATGGTTGGTTGGTGCTCAGGTCAAATCCGCCAGCAGTGCCTTGGACTTGCGTATCAGGTCCATCACGGCGCGATGTCTCGCTATGTTTTCCTGCCCGTAAAGCCCATGGCAAAGCCGGTTCCGGTTGCCGGCAGGCGCACCGGAACCCTTGGCCCCGCCATGCATCCTGCAGCGCTTTTTCCCCGTAACGGCAGGTGATCGGCAGGGCATGCCGCTGCGCGTACGGGCGCCGCAGCGCGGTGCCTTGTGCATGGCGGTGGTGTTGCGAACATGACCCATCGGCAAGGCTTTTCCCTGGTTGGCGCACGTATGCTGTGGCGCGACGCGCGCATGAATACGTGACATTCCAGAATTGATCACCATATATGTTTATGATTTGTTCTAATTCAATAGGTGAACATGCAATATGGCCCGAAGTCTACTTTGCATGGGATTGAACCACGAAAACGGCGATGGGACCCCCACCGCCGCTCTCGGGCTCGTCTGCCGGTTTTGCCGGGGACTCTAGCGCGCCGCGCTCAGTGCCTCGATATCCGGGGTGGGACAGGCGGTGCTGCCGGTGATCTGGCGTGCCAAATACTGCCCGAATTCGTGGTTGGGCCGCTCCAGATAGCTCAGGTGTCCGGGCCGGGCCAGGTTGGCTTTCATGCCCTTGTGCACCATGGCCGTGCCGATACGATCCTCGGCGTTGACCGCGTCCAGGATTTCCTTGGCCTTGGCGACGTGTTCGGCGCCTTTGGGGTCGTTGATGAAATCGGGTGCCATGCCGCCGCCATAGAGGATCTTCACCTGATCGGGACCCTGGGGCTGCAGCACCAGATACCAGAAGTAGCCAGGCGTCAGAGTGATCATGTGTCCGGGATAGACCGTGATCAGCGCCGTTGTGCGCCGCCATTCGCCCTCCAGATAGGTGCAGTCTGGATGGGCGTTGGCCAGGGCAAACTGCGATTCCTTGGTGATCCAGTGATAGTTGAAGGTCGCCCCGCCCGGCGGCATGTCCATCTCCTCGACCTTTGACTGCTTGCCGATGGTGGGCCCGTGCAGCTGGAACAGGTGGTAGCTTTCCATGAAGTTCTCGGCCAGCACCTTCCAGTTCGTGTCCCAGACATGCTCCTCGCGGAACGTCTCTTCATAGTTCTCGAACTGGTAGCGTCCGGTCACGATATCGCGCACCGGCGCAAAACGTTCCGCTGCCGGTTCGATGTCGGGGTTGAGCGTGACATAGATCCAGCCGTCGAACAGTTCGCAGCGGATGCTCGGCAGGCAGTAGTCCTTCTTGTCGAAGGCCGTGTTGCCGTCCATGTAGGGCGCGTTCTTCAGCTTGCCGTCCAGGCCATAGCTCCAGGCATGGTAGGGGCAGGCAATGACGGATTTGTTGCCGCGTCCTTCCAGCAGAAGGCTCATGCGGTGCAGGCAGACATTCGACCAGGCACGAATCTCGCCTTCACGGTCACGCACGACAAAGATCGGCTGATCGGCGATTTCCATGGTCAGATAGTCACCGGGTTTGGAGAGCGCATCGGCCCGTCCGGCACAGATCCATTCCCTGGCAAAGATATGCTCCTGCTCCAGGGCCAGGAACTCGGGCGAGGAATAGATGCCCGGCGGTGCGTTGCGGCATTCCTCAAAGGGAAGCTCGGCATTGCTGCGCAGTTCGCCAAGGAGTGCATCAAGGGACGTGTTGCTGGTCATGGTTCGGGTCGGGCTCCCAAAGCAGAATCGTTATTCATTGTGGTGGCCGTGCGGGAACGTCGTCCACCTCATGTGCTTGGCTTGACAGTACCGGACGGGTCGCCGACAAGCGATACGATTCAGCAGAACACCGGCATAGGCAGAAACTAAGGAGCATCATGGTTCACAGGGTCGAAACGGTCTCCCTGATGTCGCCCGGTCCGGGAACAGAACGCGTGCTGACGGTGCATCGCTTTGGTGAGCCAGGAGCCCGTCCCAAGGTCTACCTGCATGCCGCGCTGCACGCCGACGAACTGCCCGGTGCGCTGATCCTCAACCGCATGATCGGCTGGCTGCGCGAGGCCGACAAAGCTGGAGAAATCCACGGCGAGATCGTTGTTCTGCCCTATGCCAATCCGGTCGGCCTTTCCAACCGCATCATGGGCTATCACCTTGGGCGTTATGACCTCGACGGCGATGGCAACTTCAACCGCTGGTATCCCGAGTTCAGCCGCAAGATCGGCGACAGGATCGGCAACCTTCTGGGAGATGATCTGGATGCCAACAACGCGGTGATCCGGCAGGCGATTCTCGAGGCCGTGGATGCCTGGCCGGGTGAGGGCGAGGCCAACACCCTGCGCAAGGCGCTGATGGCGCTTTCGGCAGACAGCGACTTCATCTTCGATCTCCACTGCCATGGCGAGGCGATCCAGTACCTCTACTTCCCTGAAAATCTGTGGGACCGCTACGGCGATCTGGCCGCCGAACTGGGCTGCCGTACCATCCTGCTGTTCCCGACCGACAGCGGCAGCACCTTTGATACCGCGCCGACCATGATCTGGCATGCCCTGCGCGCGCGATTCCCGGATCATCCGATCGGAGAACCGCCCTTCACCACCACGCTCGAGCTGCGTGGCCAGAACGATGTCGGCGATGATCTGGCGCTGGACGATGCCATCGGGCTCTGGCGCTTCCTGCAGCGCCACGGCGTCCTTGCCGGTGATCCCGGTGACCCACCGGATCTTCTCTGTGATCCAACGCCGCTGGGCGGATCGGACAACCTGGTCGCGCCGGTCGCGGGCGTGCTTTCCTATCGGGTCGCCCTGGGTGACTGGATCAAGGCGGGCGAGGTCGTGGCCGATATCGTCGATCCTGCCGAAATTGACTTCGACAAGGCGCGCACCCCGGTCGCAAGCCGTGCAGAGGGCGTCCTTTACGGTCGCACCATGAGCAGGCTGGTGCGGCCCGGCCAGAGTTTCGCGGTGGTATCGGGCAGCGTCGAACTGCCGCCCAACGATCTTCCCGTGATCGATTACTGAGGCCGGCATGACGCACACCATCGATCATCTGGACCTGCCCACTGCCAGCCTTGGTACCCGTCGCCGTGTTGTCGTGCATCGCTTCGGCACACCGGGTGCGCGACCCAAGGCCTACCTCCATGCCGCACTGCATGCCCAGGAATTGCCGGGCATCGTGGTGCTCGAACACCTGATCGGTCTTTTGGATGAGGCCGACGAAGCGGGACGCATCACCGGCGAGATCATCGTCGTTCCCTTTGCCAATCCCATCGGTCTTTCCCAGCAGATCATGATGGAGGCACAGGGCCGATATGATCTCGATACCAATCGCAACTACAACCGCGGCTTTCCCGATTTGATCGATGGCACGGCCGAGCGACTGGAAGGCAACCTGACCCAGGATGGCGATGCCAATGTCAAACTGGTGCGCGCCGCCATGGCGCAGGAGCTTGCGGCCCGCCGCGACCTGCGTGAGGCCGACGTGCTGAAGGTCCGGTTGATGGGCCTCTCGTTTGATGCCGATTATGTGCTCGACCTGCATTCGGCATGGGAGGCGATGCTTCATCTCTTCGTCACGGATGTGAACTGGCCCGATGGTGCAGACCTCGCCGCACAGATCGGTGCCGAAGTTGTCCTGATCGACCGCGGCAACCGGATGATGACCTTCAAGTCGGCCCACGCCCTGTTGTGGAAGGAGATCGCGGCGCGCTTCCCCGATCATCCGGTTCCGCCCGGCAGCCTGACCGCCGTCGTCGAACTGCGCGGGCAGCGCGATGTCGATGATCACCTCACACGCCCCGATGCCGATAACCTTTTCCACTGGCTGCAGCGCAGGGGTGTCGTGTCGGGTAGTCCCGGCCCGCTGCCCGAAGCGCGCTGCGAGCCGGTTTCCGTCGCCGGTCTCCGTCGCCTGATGGCCGAGGAGGGTGGGGTGCTGATTTATCATTGTGACCTGGGCGATCGCGTGCGCGAGGGCGAGACGTTCTGCCATATTCTCGATCCCGAAACCGGCATCCGGACGCCCGTGCACGCGCCAGTCGACGGCCTGCTTTATGCCAGGCGTAGCCACCGCTTCACGCGCAAAGGCCAGTATTTCTGCGCCGTTGCGGGCGACAATCCGGTTGAAAGTTGACGTCAGTAGCCCGGCAGATGCTGCCCGATCAGGCGCGCCAGGGTGCCGTCTTCCTGGAGGCGAAGGATCGCACCCGAAATCAGGCCGAGATCATCAGCGCCGGTCTTCATGGCAAAAGCATAACCCCCGCCATCGGTCCCCAGCGGAAACGCGATTTCCGAAAGAACCACACCGCTGCCCAAGGGAGAGCGCAGAAAGTCGAGATATAGCGAGAGACCATCGCCGAACACGAGATCGATGGTGCCAGCGTGGAGCGAGAGATGCATTTCCTCGGCATCGGGGAAGCGTTGAACCTTTTCGGGTGGATGATTGGCTTCCAGCCACAGCGCATGCGGCGAACCCCAGAGGGCGCCGACAGTGAAGGCCTGCAACGCTTCCAGCGACTCCGGCTGGGCCGCGTCCGCAAGCACTGCGAACCGCGATGGTGTTGGAAGGTAGGGTGCGGTGGCCGTCATGCCGAGATGTTCGATGGTGCTTCGGGAGAGTCCGGTGAATGCCAGTTCAGCGGAGCCCTGGTTGACGCGTTCCGCAAGTTCCGGCCACGGCGCGAGGATGAAATTGCAGCGCCGCTGCAGCGCCAGACAGATCGCGTCGGCAACATCACGCTCCAGCCCTGCAATCTCGCCGCTTTCGTCCAGATAGGCAAAGGGCGCATGGACAGCATCGCTGACAAAGACCAGCGGTTCCTCGGCTGCGGCGGCCTGGACCAGGAACAGGAAAGCAAACGGGATCAGAAAGCGCATGGCGGCAGTGTAAGACATCAGGTCTCCTGTGCGACACTTGGTCCGTTATAGGGATAGAGGGCTAGACATCATGTCGGTTATTTATGATTTCAGCGGCCTGCGCGCCGTCATCACGGGCGGTGCCTCGGGAATTGGGTTGGCCACGGCCGAACGGTTCCTCGCCAGTGGCGCGGACGTCGTGCTTTGGGACAGCAACCACGATCTCGTCACCGAACAGGCAGAGCGTCTGGGCGATCGCGCATCGGCCGTGACCGTCGACATTACCGACATCGCTTCGGTAGCCCAGGCAGCAGCCGGTTCCTGCGAGGCCGGGCTGGTCCAGATTCTGGTCAACAGCGCCGGCATCGGTGGCAGCGGCTATCCCGTCTGGGAATGTGATCCCGAGGCCTGGCGGCGCATGATCGAGGTCAATCTGGTCGGCCAGTTCCTGGTTTGTCAGGCGCTCTGCCATCAGATGATGGAGACCGGCTGGGGGCGCATCGTCAACGTCGCATCGGTCGCGGGCAAGGAGGGCAACACCAATGCCTCGTCCTACAGTGCGTCCAAGGCCGGGCTGATCGGCTTCACCAAATCCCTGGGCAAGGAACTCATCGGTTCGGGGGTTCTGGCCAACGTGATCTGCCCCGCGGTGATCGAAACAGCCATGATCGATCAGGTGACGACGGAACAGCTCGACTACATGACCGCCAAGATTCCCATGGGACGGATCGGAACGCCTGAAGAGGTCGCAGCGCTCATCGCCTGGCTCTCGTCGTCAGACTGCTCGTTCTCCACAGGCGCGGTTTATGACATCTCCGGCGGCCGTGCGACCTACTGATGGCTGAGAGGAGCATTCATAGCGAAGCCAGTCCGCAAACCCTGCGGCGAACCATTGTCGCCGGCATCTCCGGCAACGTGATGGAATGGTATGACTTTGCGGTCTACGGCTATCTGGCCGCCATTGTGGGAACGCAGTTCTTCCCGTCCGAAGATCCGGTCGTCTCCCTGATCTCGTCCTATGGCGCGTTTGCCGCCGGCTTCGTTTCGCGCCCCCTGGGCGGTGTGTTTTTCGGCCATATCGGTGACAGGATCGGGCGCAAGGCCGTACTCATGATCTCGGTGCTCATGATGGGGGCCGCCACGGCTGTCA
>CALIUG010000126.1 GCA_938048755.1 uncultured Alphaproteobacteria bacterium | reverse complement strand
TCGAACTGGTTGGCCCAGATCGCACCGTTGGGTTCCCTGGCTGCAATCTCGACAGCCATGCGTTCGGATGTGCGGATGTAGTTCTGTGGGTCCTTATAGGGCTTGGCAGGCGTCAGGTGCAGGTCCGCACCCAGGGCGCGCAGGGTGTCTTTCTTCTCCTGGCTCTGGGTCTCGGGCATGACGATGACACTGCGATAACCAAGAGCATTGCCCACGGTGCACAGGCCGATCCCGGTGTTGCCGGCGGTACCTTCGACAATCACACCGCCGGGCTTGAGTTCACCGCGCTTCTCGGCATCGCGGATGATCCACAGCGCAGCCCGATCCTTGACCGACTGGCCCGGATTCATGAATTCGCATTTGGCCAGGATGTTGCACCCGGTTTTCTCGGAAGGGCCCTTCAGCTTGATCAGTGGCGTGTTGCCGACAAGCGGAATAAGGCCGTCGTGAATGGTCATGGCAGCAGGTCCCGATATATGCACGCGGCGGCGAGCAACCGCACCCTAGGCTTGGGCGAAGAGGGGATCAAGCATAGGTGGATATCTGAAGGGTTGTTGAAGGCTTCTTGCAACCTCGTGCACGACGACCGATCTTGATTGTCATAAGCAAACCTCAGGCCATCCTTGATCCCAGCCCGCGTTCCTATCCCGACGCAGTCAAACTGGTTCGCCGCCGCAAGACGGACGTTGCGGTTGAAATCGGCACCGATTCCCTCGATGCCATCTTCGACTGGCTGCTCGATGACGCGATCAGGGAACGGGACCTTCTGGTGTTGTTCGATACGTTCTGTTGGCGTCTCGCGGCAACGGACCTGCCACTGGATCGTATGAGCCTCCATGTCGGAACCCTGCATCCCCAGATTCAGGGCTTCGGGTGGGGCTGGCGGCGTTCAGATGGCCTGACCGATGAAATCCAGGTCGATCAGTCGGTCATGACAACCGAAATTTTCCGCTCCAGTCCGCTTCAACCGGTGATCGAAGAGGGCAGAGTATTCATCGCCGATACCGATGATCCAGAGTTGCGCCGGCGGTTCCCGCTTCTTGGTGAACTCGCGGCAGAGGGCATCCGCCACTACATCGCGGCCCCGCTCAGCGCGAACGGAGAGTTCCACAACGCCATCACCGTTGCTACGCGCGATCCCGACGGCTTCACACCCGACCATATTGCTGCCTTCAAACGCGTTGGCCGTCCGCTTGCCCTGCTGGTGGATCGCTTCATCGGGAGCCGTATCGCGCGCAACGTCATGGATGTTTATCTCGGTTCCGTCGCTGGCAAGAAAGTGCTGACCGGTTCGATCGGCCGTGGTGACGGTGATGCCATGGACGCGATCATCTGGGTTTCGGATATGCGGGGCTTCACGGACTACGCTGATGACCTCTCCTCACCCGATGTTCTGGCCTTGCTCAACGCCTATTTCGAGTGTGTCGCCGGGGCAGTCACCGCACATGGCGGTGAAGTTCTGAAGTTCATCGGCGACGGCCTCCTGGCCGTGTTTCTTCTGGAGAAGGGCGGCGACCATTCCGCGGTCGCCCGGGCGAGTCTTGCAGCAGCATTGCAGGCACGTCGTTCCATCGCCGAGTTGAATGCATCACCGCCCAAGGAAATGGCGGCTGTCCTTGCAGCCGTTCCGCTCCGGAGTGGAACGGCACTGCATGAGGGCGAAGTGTTCTTCGGCAACATGGGGTCACCTGACCGGCTGGACTTCACCGTCATCGGTCGCGCGGTCAATGCCGCAAGCCGGATCGAGGCGCTGACCAAGCCGCTCGACCGGGACATCCTGATTTCCGAACCGGTTGCGGCACATCTTGGCAAAGACCTGGAAGACCTTGGCGCGCACTTGCTCAGCGGGCTGGACGCGCCGATCAGGGTCTTCAGTCCGCGGCCAGCGGACGGTCCTTGAACTCGACCTCGACAAAGGCGAGTTCAAAGTCGTTGTTGTTGATGACGTTGTGGCGGACGCCGGCGACGCGTGCATAGGACATGCCGAGCTTGAGTTCCGAGAACATCTCGCCGTCCTCCAGTTCGATCTTGAGCTGACCGCTGTGCATCGGCACCACGACATAGTTCATCTCATGGCGATGCCAACCGGTTTCGGCGCCGGGAGCAAAACGCCATTCGACCACACGCGTGAACTCATTGTCTTCCTGCATGGTGGCAACAGCTTGGGGACGTTCGGTCATGTCGGTTCCAATTCAGCAACTACGGTTGAGGCCACCATCGGCCACGATGTTCTGACCGGTGATGTAGCGCGATTCCTCAGAAAGGAGAAATGCAACAATCGAGGCCAGCTCGGAAGTCTCCACGGCATCACCCATGGGGACAGCGTTCAGTTGCGTGGCGTTCCATGTCCGGTTGGCAACGAGCCCCGGCGAGACGCTGTTCATGCGGATGCCGTCGCGCGCGTGGCGGTCGGCGTAGATCTTCACATAGGCGTCCAGGCCGCGACGCAGCGTCGATGAACTTGGGAAGCTTGCATGCGGCTCCCTGGCGATCATGGCTGAGATGTTGACGAAGGCGCCGCTGCCCTGGTTCTGCATGATCGGCGTGACCAGGCGCACCATGCGCACGACGTTCATGAACAGCAGATCGAACATGGCGTACCAGTACTCGTCGTCATAATCGGTGATGCTGGATTCATCGCTGCTGTCGAAGAAGAGGCCCTTGTAGGTGCCCTGATCCCGCGAGAGCCCGGTATTGGCAACGACCGCATCGATGCGCCCATGATTCTCCATGACAAGATCGACCAGGCGCTGAAGGTCTTCGGGGCGGGTGACATCACCCTGTATGGCCGCGGCACCCAGTTCGTCGGCGATCTCGTGGATCGCTTCGGAGCGTGCCATCAACGTCAGGTCGTATCCACGCCCGGCCAGTTCACGCGCGCAGGCCGCGCCGATGCCCTGGCTTGCTGCCGTCACGATGGCGCTTGGTCGTTTGCTGTTCTTCTGATCGCCCACAGGCTGCCCCCTTGCCGCATGTCGCGTTGATGCATATCCTTACAACGTTCGCACCTCCCGTGGTCCCTCTTCAAGGGACGCGCGACGGGCCGGGGTGGGAGACCGGACCCATTTGTTCTGCCGCGGTACCGTTCTCCGGAATAGTGTCGGTCGACAGCACGTCGACTGATGCCGGCGTACGCGCAATCCCGCACGTGCAGCCGTCAAAATAAACGACACAATGGTGCAAACATGAGACGCAATTTCAATTTCGACGTGGAAGGCCTTCTGGCACAGGACAAGGCGCATGCCATGCATCCGTGGCATTCCTTTGGCCGCGACGACCATACGCTGCTTGCTGATTCCGAAGGCATCTATGTCTTTGATGGCGAAGGCAACAAGTACATCGACGGCATTGGCGGCATGTGGGCCGTCCAGCTCGGCTACGGCAATGAGGAGATGGCCCAGGCCATCGCCGATCAGGTCCGCAGCATGGTGTATTACTCGCCCTGGTCCATGGCGACCCCGCCACACGCTCAGGTCTCGGCCAAGCTGGCTACGCTGACCCCGGGCGACCTCAACCGCTTCTTCTATTCGACCGGTGGTTCCACCGCCAACGACGCAGCCGTGCGTTTCGTTCATTACTACTGGAACGTGATGGAGCGGCCGAGCAAGAAGTACATCATCACCCGCGCGGATGCCTATCATGGCAGCACGTTCCTGGCTGACAGCCTTTGTGGCAAGCCCGGCAATGACAACCGCATGGAACGTGTGACCGAGTGGATCACGCATCTCTCCTCGCCCAATCCCTATCGCAAGCCCGAAGGCATGAACGATTCGGAGTTCCTGGATCACCTGATGAAGGAGTTCGAGGATCGCATCAAAACGCTGGGTGCCGACAACATCGCCGCGTTCATCGCAGAGCCGGTGCTGGCTTCCGGTGGCGTGGTTGTTCCGCCCGAGGGATATCAGAAGGCCTGTCTCGAACTCTGCCACAAGCACGAGATCCTCTACATTTCCGATGAAGTGGTGACGGGCTTTGGCCGCATGGGTCACTTCTTTGCGTCCGAGGATGTCTTCGGCATCATTCCTGACATCATCACCTCGGCCAAGGGCTTCACCTCCGGCTACATTCCTGCCGGCGTGACGGCGATTTCCGAGAAACTGCATCAGGACATCATCGACAAGTCCGGTGAAACCGCCACGTTCTCCATGGGCTTCACCTATTCGGGCCACCCGGTCGCCATGGCCGCAGCCCTGAAGAATATCGAGATCATGGAACGTGACGACATCATGGGCCATGCGCGCAAGACCGGCGTGCATTTCCAGGAGCGTCTCAACTCGCTCGCGGATCTTCCCATGGTCGGTGATACGCGCGGTGTCGGCCTGATGGGCTGTCTCGAATGTGTGGAAAGCAAGACCACCAAGAAGTCGTTCGATGAAAACCTCAAGATCGGCAGCCGCATCGACAAGAAGTGTCAGGACAAGGGCCTGATCCTGCGTCCCATGTGGAGCATGTGTGTGTTCTCGCCGCCGATCATCATCACCGAAGATCAGGTTGATGACATGTTCGGCATCATGGAAACCGCCATCAAGGACACAGCCGACGAGCTGATCCGCGAGGGTGCCTGGAACGGCAAGGACTGATCGTTCCAGCAGATCGTGAAGAGATCAGGGCCGTCGGTTTTCCGGCGGCCCTTTTCTTTGTTCAGGTTTCTGCGGTGTCGGTGATCGTGACCTTGCATGACAGGGCGCGGCCCAGGGATGCAGCATAACGCGCGACCTTGTCCGGCGATGCAATCGTTGCATCCGGTCCCAGTTCCAGGATCAGATTCTCGCCATCCCGGGACAGGGGCGTGGCCTCAAGAACCTTGCTGCGGCCTGCACACAGCTTGAAGGCCAGCCGCAGCGCCTTGCCCAGTGCCTTGGCTGTCTGTGCATCCTCATCACCCAACAATCGGCGGCAGATTTCTGCTTCCTTGCTGCCTGCCGACCCGCCGTAGCGGACAAACATCACCAGGGCCAGGAAGGCGCGCTGACCATGATCCAGCACCGACCAGGGCATGTGAAGAACACGATACAGTGCCTGTTCCGAGCGGTACTCGGGATGTTCACTCCAGCCGACATCACCCAGTACACAGGCTGCGTGCACCAGCCGCTCATCTGTCTTGGGCATGAGCTCGGCGACAGGTGCGATCCATGTTTCAAGGGCGTCAGAGGCATCGGGAAACCGTCGGTGCTGGCCTGCCAGTTCGTGACAGGCGGAAAACAACGGATCCTCTGCCTGGGTTTTAGAGTTCAGAGTCTGAAAATGATGGCCTTCTCGCAAACCATGAGCCGAAAAGACGACGCTTTTGGGTTTGAGTGCTGCAACAACCCGGTCGAGGGCGATGGCACCCCACGGAAGGGTCTGAGCACGTTTGCTTGAGATGACGCGAATGCCCGATACGGATGCAGCACCAAGATGTTCCAGCATCTCCGTAAAATCGCGCGCCTCGCGCCGGCTCATCTGGTAGCCGTGCACGACCCGCAATGGGTAGTCGTGCTGGGCCATGTGCACCTTGGCAATGGCGCGCCAGGCGCCACCAACGGCATAGAAGTTCCGACTGCGCCATTCCTCCATCCAGCCGACCGAAAGAATGGCCTCGTCAATCAGGGCTGATGCTGCGGTGAGTTTGCTTCCCGTGCGTTCGATCAGGCGCAGAGGGCCGATATCCAGGGACGTCTGTGCTGTGACTTTCCCATTCTCCAGGGCAACCAGTTCCAGGCTTCCGCCTCCCAGATCGCCGACCACGCCGGTCAGATGGGGCAGGGCCGAAACGACGCCCAGGGCAGAAAGTTCTGCTTCTTCCTCTCCACTCAGAACCGTCACGCTGTATCCGGATTTCTCACGGATTGCGTCGCAGAAAGCTTCGCCGTTCCGGGCAGACCGTACACCGGCCGTGGCAAGCAAGGTCAGGTCGGAGACCGGAACATCCTCGGCCATCTTGGTCAGGGCATGGATTGCCCGCACCGCCGCTGCGAAGCCTTCGTCGCTGAATCTGCCGTACCGTTCGACATCGGTGCCAAGGCCCAGCACGGCCTTGCGGTTGATGATGGGAAGCGGCGCGCGGCTCAGCCGGTCATAGACAACCAGTCGAATCGAGTTCGAGCCGATGTCGATGACCCCGATGCGGCGATTGGCCTCGCTGGAGAGAGCGGCGTCCTTTGAGCGACTCATTCGCGGCTGTCGACCACCACGTTGCCGGTGCGGATCTGCTTGCGCAGGGCCGTGCCACGTCCTGAAAGGCTGGGATTGGTCATAAAGAACCGATGCGCACTGAACGAAACCTCGCCCGATGCCGGGCGGCAATAGCTGCCATCTTCCTGCAACAGCCAGGACTGTTCAACATCACGCATGTTCGCGACCATGATCTGATCGAGAACCTGACGGTGCACCGTGGCATTGTCCATGGGCACCATGGTTTCCACACGCCAATCCAGGTTGCGCGGCATCCAGTCGGCTGAAGAGACATAAACCTTGGCGCGGGGCGAGGGCAGGGCGTGACCGTTGCCAAAACAGAAGATGCGGGAATGTTCCAGGAACCGTCCCACGATGCTCTTGACCCGAATGTTTTCCGACAGACCCGGAACACCCGGACGCAGGCAGCAGATGCCGCGCACGACCAGGTCCACCTGCACGCCGGCCTGGGATGCTTCATAAAGTCGTTCGATCAGGTCGGGATCGACCAGTGAGTTCATCTTGGCCCAGATCGCAGCAGGCTTGCCGGCACTGGCATTCCTGGCTTCGCGCGCAATGTACTCGACAAGTTTGCTGCGCACGTTGAAGGGCGCCATCGCCACCTTCTCCAGGTTACGTGGCCGGATATAGCCGGTCAGATAATTGAAGATGCGGTTGGCGTCCCGGCACAGCGCAGGATCTGCGGTGAAGAGCGAGAGGTCGGTATAGATCTTGGCGGTAATCGGGTGATAGTTGCCCGTGCCGTAATGCACGTAGCTCACCAGTTTGGTTGCTTCACGCCGGACCACCAGGGACATCTTGGCGTGGGTCTTCAGGTCCACGAAACCATAGACAACCTGCGCACCGGCACGTTCCAGGTCGCGCGCCCATCGGATGTTCGCTTCCTCATCGAACCTGGCCTTCAGCTCGACGACGGCTGTGACCGATTTTCCCGCCTCGGCCGCCTCGATCAGTGCCTTGACGATCGGTGATTCCTTGCTGGTGCGATAAAGAGTCTGTTTGATCGCGACCACAGCCGGGTCCTGCACAGCTTGCTGCAGAAACTGGACCACGACATCGAAGCTTTCATAGGGATGGTGGACCACGATGTCCTTGGCGCGAATGGCATCAAAGCAGTTGCCGCCGAAGTCGCGGATGCGCTCTGGGAAACGCGGGGCGTAGGGTTCGAACAGCAGGTCCGGCCGATCTCCCACGATCATCTGGGAGAGTTCGCCAAGACCCAGCTCACCATCGACCTCCGTCACGTCGTCGGGGTCGATCTGCAAACGGTCCATCAGCAGGTTGCGCAGTTCGACATCCATATCGGAATCGACCACCAGGTCGATCACGCTGCCCCTGCGCCGGCGTTTCAGCGCGGTCTCGAAGTGGCGCACCAGATCTTCGGATTCCTCGTCGATCTCGATTTCGCTGTCGCGTACAACTCGGAAGTAGCCCATGCCCAGAAGGCGGAAGCCCGGGAACAGGCGTTTGAGATGCATGCGCACGACCCGTTCCAGCGGCAGGAAGCGATGCGCTTCCCCGGGCAGGCGGATGAACCGATCGGTCTGCTGTGGCAGTCGCACGATGGCATAAACCGGCTCATCGTGTTTGGCGCGGTGCAGCTTCAGCACCAGCCCGAAACCGAAGTTCGGGATGAACGGGAAGGGATGCGCCGGATCGATGGCAACCGGTGTCAGGATCGGCAAGATCTCCTCATCGAACCATGCCGTCAGCCAGGTCTGGTCATCCGGAGTCAGTTCTTCTGCATTAACCAGCGCGATACCGTTGTCTCGCAGCTCTCCACGCAGGGACTGCCAGGTGGCGTGTTGGTCGATGATCAGCTGATTGGAGTGATTTTTGATTTCGTTGAGCTGCTGAACCGGGGTCAGGCCATCAATGCTGGGCGTGGTCACATTGGCATCGACCTGCGCCTTCAGGCCGGCCACACGAACCATCTGGAATTCATCGAGATTGTTGGCGGAAATCGAAAGAAACCGCAGGCGCTCCAGCAACGGATGCGTCGGATTGTTCGCTTCTTCAAGAACCCGAGTGTTGAAGGCCAGCCAGCTCAGTTCACGGTTGATGAAACGCGCGCCGACAGGGGCAGGCACGGGCGCATCCTGCGACAAGGCATCGCTGGAAACTACATCCGGGGCGTCTGTGGCCTCTGCGTGGCGTGCATCATCGTCAATCATGCTCTTCTCCCGATGGCCCGGCTGATGTGCTACACCGTTCACCAGTGGCCAAGTGTTCAGTATAGCAGCGTTTCGATGCTGCGTGGATCGTTGGCCTGATTTGCGACTGTTCCATGACGATATGGGGATCGAAGTTGTGACGACGACGCTTTATCTGCTTCGCCATGCCAAGTCGAGTTGGGCAAGTGCAACGGTCGAAGACCACGACCGCGAACTACAGGACAAGGGGCGCGCCCGCGCTGCTGCCCTGCGCGCATGGATCGAAGACCGGGATCTGGGCTGTGACTTTGTCCTGTGCTCGACCGCCGTCAGGGCGCGCCAGACCCTTGATGTCGTACTTCCTGCCCTGGGAAACCCGGAAGTCCGTTATGTCGAATCCATTTATGAAAGTGACGCCACGGCGCTGATTTCCATGCTCAAGGCATTGGGTGATGATCCCGATCGTGTCCTGGTCGTGGGGCACGACCCTGTCCTTCAGCAAACGGCGACGACTCTGGCGATGACGGCAAATGGCGATGCCATGGACCGCATCGGGTCAAAGTATCCGACCTGTGGCTTTGCCATGCTAAGTTTTGGCTCATCGGGTTGGTCGGCACTTGCTCCAGGGCTTGGACATTTGGAGTTTTTTTATGTCGCGCCGGACCCCGGCCCGTCGTAAGGAGGGGATGCCGACCGCACCCCGCTTGTGTCTTAGTTGAGGATTTGATGATGCGCCATTTTGCTGCCTGGCTCTATTTCCTGGGAACGGTCTCAGTGCTTGCCGGCATTGTCATTTATCTCACGAACATTCCCAACGTGCCTGATGAGGAAGATCTCGTTTCCTACACCGGCTATGTGGTCGGTATTCGCCTGGAGAAGGATTTTGACGGCACGGATGTTGTCTACTTCCTCATTCGCGACGATGACGTCCGTTACAAGTACATGTCGACCTATCCCATGTATGTCGAAGTGCGTGACCGTCTGGGAATCTACCGCGACGTCGACATGATGATCGAGAAGGACGCAGAGCCCGATTTTGATGGCGCAGTCCGCATTTGGGGTTTGGTCGAGCACGATCCCTACAATCCTGGAACGGTGGTCACGTTCCAGGAGATTGTTGATGAAACCACGGAAACCGACCGCTCCTGGCAGGCTGTTGGTCTCTACGTCCTGGGTGGCGGGCTGATATTGCTCCTGCTGGCCTACTGCATTCGCCGGGCGGTTCCCTACGTGCCAAGGGATCCCAGCGTCTGAGGATTCTCTAGGTTACGATCATGCCACTGTCGGCGAAGCGTACCCCGGAATCCCGCATCGCGACCATGGCCTGATCCAGTGACCCGTTGACGTCGATGGCGCGGCATCCGTCTTCCACCAGAACCACGTCGAATCCCTCGCGCCTCGCGTCCAGCGCACTGAAGTTGACGCAGAAATCCGTCGCCAGCCCGACCAGGAACAGGCGCGAAAGGGATCGCGTCGCGAGATACCCGGAAAGACCGGTCGGTGTTGTCCTGTCGTTTTCGAAGAACGCTGAATAGGAATCGATCGCCGGGTTCCGCCCCTTGCGGATGATCAGATCCGCATCATCTACCTTCAGGGCATCGTGGAAGCGTGCCCCGGAACTGCCCTGAATGCAGTGATCAGGCCATAGTGTCTGAGGACCATAATCCATCTCGATCATTTCAAGAGGACGGCGACCCGCATGGCTTGATGCAAAGGAGCTGTGTCCCGGGGGATGCCAGTCCTGGGTGATGATGGTGTGGTCGAACAGCCCAATCAGACCATTAGCGACAGGCAGAACCGCATCACCATCGACAACTTCCAGCGCGCCGCCCGGGCAGAAGTCGTTCTGCACATCGACAACCAGCAAGGCGTCACGATTCTGATCGATCAGGATGTCGGTCATGGCTGCCCTCAACTCAGCCCAGCGGATAGATGCGACGGCTGTTTTGCGTGGCAATCATGGCGATAATCCGGTCGGCCTCGGCGACATTGCACATGTCGTCTGCAATCCAGCGGTCAAGATGCTGTTTCAGAGCGCGCCGGAACAGCAACTGTCCCAGATAGTAGAGCTCCGCCAGGCCGAAGGCGTCCGAACTGTAGAGCTGCTTGGTGAAGGGGCCCATCTCGAGAGCCTCGCCCAGAATGGTCGCCGATTGCGGTCCGGAGAAGTTCAGGATCACGCCGACATCGTAATAGACGTTCTGGAAAATCTCGGCGAGCCAGGCGGCTTCGCGCTGGAACGGATAGTTGTGCAGCAGGGTGCAGTTGACCTTCCAGTCCTCCATGGCACGCAGATAGTCGGTGAAGTGTGTGGGGTCACAGGCATGCATGTAGATGTCGGGATCACCGAAGCCGACATGAATCTGCAGCGGAAGGCCCAGATCACGGCACAGCTCGCCGCCAGCCCAGATTCCGTGGCGCACGACATCGACGTCGCCCAACCGGACCTTGCCGGCGGCCATATTCGAACTGAACCAGCGATCCGTGCCACGCGCAATCTCGGCCTTGGTGGGAGGCGTCTGATCAATGTCGAAGGTCACGCGGTAAGCCACGATGGTTTTCAGGCCCACGGCAGTCTTGGCGCGTGCTGCCAGTTCATCGGTAAAGGCCTGGGGAAAGTCGGCAGCCGAAACGCCGGTGCGCGCGACCTGCTCGGCAACAGCCTCGATGCGCACAACCTCATGGGCCGGACGGCCTGAAAGGTCGTTCATCATCGGAACATCGGCGATGGCGTCGCTGCGGTGGCCCGTATCGACCAGCAGGCTCTCCAGGCCACAGGCCGTCAGCAGGCGCCGGTTGACCTCCTCATGGCCCAGGGCGCGCCGGCGTTCGACATACTCTTCACCGCTGCAGAAGGGCTCTAGGTCCAGCATGGGCGCACAGAACCGGCGCACCACCAGGCCCAGGGGTTTGTCGAACTGGGACGTGCCTTCCGGCGGGAGCTTGTAGCTCTCGCTCATCAACGCTTCAAAGCGCTTGAGGTTCAGGTCCTGGGGCACAACCCCGTGGCAATGATGATCGATCAGGGGAATGTCGATGGCGATCTCGTCAGTAGACACGGGCATACCTCTCGCACATGAGTTTGGGGGCGGCATCGTTGTAGTTGCTGGCCTCAAGCCGCTTCACGGCCGTATAGGCCTCGACCATGGTCGGGCTGAACCATGCTTTGGCGACATCGTCAGCCAGGAACGCATCCAGCGCCCGATCCAGGGATGCGGGAAGGGGGCGAATGTCCATTGCCTTGCGTTCATCGTCTGTCATGTCGTCAGGATCCGTGTTGGCCAGGGGCGGGGCTGGTAGCTCCGCGCGAATGCCTTCCAGACCGGCCCGCACAATGGCGCCGATTGCCAGATAGGGACTTGCGGTTGCGTCCGTGGAGCGGATCTCGATGTTGAAGGCGTTGCCGCGTTTTGCAGGATCCTTGTCCGGCGAGGGGCAGATGCGGATGGCTGCCTCACGGTTCTGGACTCCCACGGCGTCATACCCGCAGGCCCAGTGATGCGGGCCAAGTCGCAGGTAGGAGACCGGGCTGGGTGCGGTCAGGGCAGTCAGGGCCTGCATGTGTTTTTTCACACCGGCCACGAACTGCGCGGTCGTCCGGCTCATCTCACCTGGTCCATCGGGATCAAACCCTGCCGGTTTGTGATTCCTGTCCCAAAGGCTGATATGGAGGTGGCAGCCGTTGCCAACCGCCTCGGGCGCAGGCTTGGGTGTGAAGGTGGCATTCAGATTGCTCTGGCGTGCGGCTTCACGCACCACCTCGCGGGTCAGGATGACCCGGTCTGCGCCGGCCAGACCCACAGCCGGGCCACAACTCACCTCGAACTGACCGACACCGAACTCCGGCTCGAAAGTCTCCAGGCCGACTTCGGCGGCGATCAACGCGCCGGTGCAGAGATCGGCAAAGGGAGCGATGCGACGCACGGCATCAAAGGAGAAAGGTGCTGCCCAGTCCATGCCCTCACCGGTCAGCAGGAATTCGTTCTCATAGGCGATGTGGAGCTGCAAGCCGGTCTCGGCCTCCAAGTCATCCAGGGCGGCGGCCATAAAGCTCCTGGTACAACATTCCCATGGGGTGCCGTCGTAGTTCAGGCTGTTGCACATCACCATATGAAGGGGCGGCATGTCGTCACGCAACGCGACACGCCGGCGGGTCTTGTCATCAGGCGTTTGCCGCACCTCGTCCATGGGCCCCCATGGATTGGGAGCAATGTCGTCAAAGGGCGTCAATG
>CALIUG010000125.1 GCA_938048755.1 uncultured Alphaproteobacteria bacterium | reverse complement strand
ATCGAGGATGCTGTCCTGCTTGGAGAAACAGAACCGGGCAAGATGCTCGACCTTGCCCGTGCGATAGAACGCACTGACGGGCACCGCGGTCACACCGGCTTCGACCGTGATCAGACGACAGAACTCCTCGTCTGTTCCGTTGAACCCCAGCGGTCGGAAATCTGCGCTGACAAAGGAGGTGCCATCCGACGACAGAACCTCGAACCCCGCGGCACGGAGCCCTGCCCCGAGCCGGTCCCGCTTGGCCTGCATGGCCCCGGCCAGCCCTTCAAAATAGGCATCATCCTTGGCGAGGCCATAGGCTACTGCCTTCTGGAGATTGGGCGCCGTGGTAAAGGTCATGAACTGATGGGTCTTGGCAATCGTGCTCATCAGGGCGGCGGGCCCTTCAATCCAGCCGACCTTCCAGCCGGTCAGCGAAAAGATCTTGCCTGCCGAGGCGATACGCAACGTGCGCTCGCGCATACCCGGCAGCCCGGCAATGGGGATGTGTTGCAGATCATCGAACAGCAGATGCTCGTAAACCTCATCGCAGACACAGATCACATCGTGCTCGATGCACAGTCGCGCGATGGTCTCGAGCTCCTCGCGGCGGAACACCTTGGACGCCGGGTTCATCGGGTTGTTGAGCAGGATCATCTTGGTCTTTGGACCGAACGCGGCTTCCAGTTCCGCAAGCGGCAGGGACCATTCGGGCGGCTGCAGGCAGACATACTTCGGCACCGCACCCGACCGCTCCACGATGGGCGGATAGGAATCGTAAAGCGGCTCCAGAAGGATCACCTCATCGTCGGCGTTGAGCAGGCCCAGAAAGCAGTCGGCCAGCGCTTCGGTGGCGCCCGAGGTCACGACGATCTCGCTCTGCCAGTCGTAGTCCAGGCCATAAAACCGCTGGGCATGGGCGGTGATGGCCTGACGCAATTCCGGCAACCCGGTCATGGGCGGATACTGGTTGGGCCCCTCGATCAAGGCTTCCGCAGCCACACGACGCACATCCTCAGGCCCATCCTGGTCGGGAAAACCCTGCCCCAGATTGATCGAGCCATGCTCCATGGCCAGGCGCGACATCACCTCGAACACCGTGGTGCCAAGCCCTGCCATCGTCGTGTTGGCTGGTTTCATCATCTTCTCCACGCACGCTGGCGCGACCTTGCAGGACTCATCCACCCGAGGCAACGGTCCACACCTCAGATGCCTGTGGTAAACACACCACCATGGCAACGTTGCGCGAAACCGATCTCTACCAGCCGATCAAGGACTTCCTTGAAGGTCAGGGTTATGCCGTGAAAGGTGAAATCGGTCGCTGCGATGTGGTTGCGACCAGAGACGGTACTGAACCCGTGATCGTGGAACTCAAGCTCGCCTTCAGCCTGCCGCTCATCTTCCAGGGTCTCCAGCGTCAGACCATCAGTGATCTGATCTACCTCGCCATTCCCGCCCCGAAGGGACGAAGCGGTGTCTGGGCGCAGCACCGCAGGGATGCCCTCAAGCTCTGCCGCATGCTGGGTCTGGGCCTGCTGTTCGTCGATGTCGCGACGTCAGGTGTCGAAACCATCCTGGATCCCACCGTCTACAAACCGCGCAAACAACCCAGGGCACGCCAACGCCTGCTGGGTGAATTCCAACGCCGGGTTGGCGATCCCACCATCGGCGGTGGCCGCGGACGCCCTGTCATGACCGCCTATCGTCAGGACGCCCTGCGCTGCGCCATTGCCCTTTCAAGCTACGGTCCCACCAGTCCTGCGGAACTGCGCAAGAGCACCGGCGTTGAACGTGCCGGAACCATTCTTCAGCGCGACGTCTATGGCTGGTTCGAACGGGTTGAGCGTGGCGTCTATCAGGTTACGCCGAATGGCGAGGCCGCACTCTTGACGTTTGCGGATGTGGTCACGGAGCTTTCAAACAAACACAAACAAGCGCGATAAAAATGGAATCACGTGCGCCATTGTCGGCAGAGCGTCCAGGTATCAGTCAAACCCCGGCCAAAATGCCCCTTGCCACCAATCCAGCCCCTTTCCTCGGTCCTTCAGACCGGGATACTGCTCCATGTAACGGCCAACCAAGTGCCGAAAGTAGGCGCCGGCAAGTCCGAACACCAACTGAAAGAGAGCCATCAGGACGCCATAGCCGATGACGATCACAACAATCTGGATGAAGGCATTGCTCTCATTCAAAGCGGCTAGATATGGAACCACATTGCCCAACCCGATTCCCCAAAGAATGGGAAGCCCGATAGCCACGGCCGCAAAGAGAAAGAGGCCTAGCTCACAAAGCCGCTCGGCTAATCCCATCGATTGATTGGAGTTCCACAACCTGAATGCTCTCTCCTGTTTCTGAGTCCGGTCATGCGGGCCTAGAACCGCAGCAATCATCTGATAGGACATCATGCGAAAGACGCTCGGGAGCACCCAGAAGATCAATGCTGCAGCTAGCAGGCCAAGTGACCAGCTAACCGCTAGGCCCAGCAGAACCGTGACCTGACTCACCAGGACCGCTCCCGCAGCGACCAGCGTGATGCACGCGGCCACGACTTGTTGCAGGACTAACCACCAGATGAGGCGGAAACAACGCAGACGGCCCCAGTCGAACTCTTCATAAAGAGCTTCATCAGACACCTGACCAACGTTTGGGATCGACGAGACGGCGCTCTGTTTTGCAGACCGATCCTGCACAACGTCAATAATTTCGCTGATAACTCTCTCCAGAGTGGGCAGCTTGGTCGGCTCAAGCCCCGCACAGCGCATGATCCAGTTCTCGAGCCAAAACGCATAAACGGCAAAGAAAGGCAGGAATCCCAAAACAGGTGTCGCCACAGCAATAACCACGAGAAGACGGAACCGTGGCCAGTTTCCCATCAGGCCGAAATCCCCGAGTCTCTCAGGTTTCGTGCTCATCAATGCCTTGCCGTCTAAACGGTTGCCCCAATCGCGACGGCGATAGGGTACGATTGACCATACCGCCATTCAATCTGTCGCGGACGTCTCGCGGTGAAGAGGGACCAAACTTCGTCAGTATCAGCGCGCGTTTAGAACGCACAAATTTTGGGCAGTTGCTCATATTCTCAGCGCAATCTCGCGCGCTAAAAGATTAAGAAACGTCTATAAATTATTGTTATTAAATGATTTCTGTTTTCTTCACTGATTGGCATGCATCCTGCTCCTACTCGCGCATGTTCAAAGGATGTGCGTCATGAAAAAGATCGAAGCCATTATCAAGCCGTTCAAGCTGGACGAGGTGAAGGAAGCCCTTCACGAAGTCGGCCTGCAGGGTTTGACCGTGACCGAGGCCAAGGGGTTCGGTCGCCAGAAGGGCCATACCGAACTCTATCGCGGCGCCGAATACGTCGTCGACTTCCTGCCCAAGGTGAAGATCGAACTGGTAGTCGATGACAACCTGGTCGACCGAGCCGTGCAGGCCATCCAGGATGCAGCCCGCACCGGGCGCATCGGTGACGGCAAAATCTTCATTCTGCCCGTCGAGGATGTCATCCGCATCCGCACGGGCGAACGCGGCCCCGACGCCGTCTGACCAATTCCACCTTTACCCAACGATCGTCAATCAGGAGTACCCCATGTCTGACGCTGCAAGCATTCTCAAGAAGATCAAGGACGAAGAAATCCCTTACGTCGATGTGCGTTTTACCGATCCCAAGGGCAAGTGGCAGCACATGACCATGGCCGCGCGCATGATCAATGAAGACACATTCACCGACGGCATCATGTTCGACGGTTCCTCCATCGCAGGCTGGAAGGCGATTAACGAAAGCGACATGACCCTGATGCCCGACCCCTCGTCGGCCGTCATGGATCCGTTCGAGCCCCAGCCGACGCTGATCCTCAACTGCGACATCCTGGAGCCCTCATCAGGTCAGCCCTATGACCGCGACCCCCGTTCCACCGCCAAGCGCGCCGAGGCTTATCTGGCCTATACCGGCATCGGCGATACGGCGTACTTTGGTCCCGAGCTCGAATTCTTCATCTTCGACAGCGTGCGCTTCTCCACCGAAGCCCATTCCATGGGTTACCGTCTGGACAGCGAAGAAGGCCCCTACAACGACGACACGGCCTACGAAGACGGCAACCTGGCCCATCGTCCCCGCGTCAAGGGCGGCTATTTCCCGGTTGCACCGGTCGACTCGGCAGGCGAACTGCGCGGCGAGATGCTGACCACCATGGCCGCCATGGGTATTCCGATCGACAAGCACCATCATGAGGTCGGCCCCGGCCAGCATGAACTGGGCATGACCTTCGGCACCCTGCTCGACTGCGCCGACTTCGTGCAGACCTACAAATACGTGACGCACCGGGTCGCCCACAGCTATGGCAAGACCGCCACGTTCATGCCCAAGCCGGTCATGTTCGACAACGGTTCTGGCATGCATGTGCATCAGTCGATCTGGAAAGACGGCAAGCCGCTGTTTGCCGGCAACGGTTATGCTGATCTCTCGGAGACGGCGCTCTACTACATCGGCGGCATAATCAAGCATGCCAAGGCCCTGAACGGCTTCACCAACCCTTCGACCAACAGCTACAAGCGCCTGGTTCCCGGTTACGAAGCCCCAGTCCTGCTGGCCTACAGCTCGCGCAACCGCTCGGCATCCTGCCGCATTCCGTTCGCGTCCTCGCCCAAGGCAAAACGTGTCGAGGTGCGGTTCCCCGATCCCACGGCCAACCCCTACTTCGCCTTCTCGGCGATGCTGATGGCGGGCCTCGACGGTATCGAGAACAAGATCCATCCCGGCGATGCCATGGACAAGAACCTCTACGATCTGCCGCCCGAGGAACTGAAAGACGTGCCGAGCGTGTGCGGCAGCCTGCGCGAAGCCCTCGACAGCCTCTCGGCCGACCGGGACTTCCTGAAAAAGGGCGATGTCTTCTCCGACGGCCTGATCGACGGGTTCATCGAGCTGAAGATGGAAGAAGTCATGCGCTTCGAAACCACGACCCATCCGGTCGAATTCGACATGTACTACAGCGTCTGATCTGATCCACGACGCAGTGTCTCAGGGGCGCGGTTCTGAAAGGAGCCGCGCCTTTGTTGTTCTCAGCTGTATCGTGAACCGTTGGCTTTAGGTGAGATACGGTCACAAGTTGGTATGGTCTCCATAATGCTCGAACCCAAGACGATGATTATGACGGCTTCGCTGACCGACGGAGTTTTCTGCGATTCATGGTCCGGTGAAACAGAGACCAATATCTGAGGCGTTGAGATGTACATAGCAGAAGATCTTCTGGAGCGCGCACATCGCTTGCGCAGAAACCAACGTCGGCTACTGGCGGCGCTGGTTCTTACACTTTTGATGGCAGTAGAACGCTCGTTATCCTACGCGACATTCAATCAGAAGGTTTTTGCCGTAACGTCATTTCAAACCTCCCACCTAGAGCACTTCTACTACTTACAATTGTGTTCGTTAGCCGGGCTGCTCATTACGGCAAGCCTCCTCTGGTGGATATCAGGACGAGGATTCACCGGTCGTGTGATTATGTTTTCGGCGGTTCTTGTAGGAGCGATGCCACTCCTGCCAGCTCTGTCCGAGCATCAGTTGCCGTTTTACCTGTTGGTGGCTTTGGATGTTCCAGCCCGAGCTGTCTTGTTGACCGGTATCGCATGGCAAGTCGCGGCGTCCCGCTCTTCAAAGCCTTGGCACCTCATTATCGCCGCCTACCTCGTGTCAGACACAATGGGATGGGTTATCGCGAACTTGGTGGCTGATGCATCGAATTACCTCACCATGTTTTTTCTGATGGTCGCGATCATCGCCACGGCGGCCTTCCTGTTGGACAGCGATGATCACCCGCGCCCAGGTCGCCCTTCCTTTCGCAATGTGGTGTCGTGGACACCGACCGCCTTTATCGCACTCCTGCTCCAAGCTCCGTTCTCACTGTATATTGTCTCCAGCCACCTGAGCAGTCTCGACCACGATCTGGACGTCCCGTTTCTCGCTTCCTCTTTGTAGCAGGTAGCATCGTGCTGCTAGCAATGGGAAGATATCTCCCAAGTCGTTGGCTACTCTTACTTTCCTGGTTCGCAATGCTGATAGTTATCATCGCTCTTTACGCGGCGTCTGTCTGGCCATCCGCAGCCTTCTCCTGGATCACGACCGCATTCTATCTGACCATCATCACATTGGCTGAGGCGGCCATACTGGTGCGTATTCTTCAGACGCCGCCAGCGCATCTGGCCTATGGCGCCATCCCGATCTACAGCCATGATGCTCCCGGCCCTTATCGGGCTGGATGTGTCGAAACCACCGTTGCCTGGAGATCCAGCCTGGCCGGAGGTGACATCACCATGGACAACTCCAGGCGGATCATCATGAAATATTGACGCTCCACCCAGCCCAGGCCTGTACTGGCAACTAGTTCTGCGCGAACACCGGCATGCCGAACTCGTTCACCAGCAGGGCTTCGGCGGTTTCCAGCGCGCCCTCGACCCAGCCCTGGCCGTTTGACTAGGCATCACCACAGATGTGGAGGCCTGTGTCGGGGAACGGGCGGCGCAGATAGCTGATGACGTCGGCTGACACTTCGCCGACCTTCCAGAGGTACCAGCCGCCGCCATAGGGCGCCTCGCCCCAGTTCTTGTAGGTTGCGGCAGTAGGTCTGGGCAGCATCCCGCTCATGCCGTGGCTTTCCTGTAGTTGCCTCAGGACCTCATCAACCATCGCTTCGGACGCCGGCAGGCTGTTTACCAACGAGGGTGCCAGCGGTTCGCCATTGGGGCCACGCATCTGGTCAGCCCAGGCAGCATCGCCCAGACGCGGGCCGCCGGTCAGTCCCTGCCAGAAATCGACCGAGGGGCCATCATGATAGCTTGCCATCATGAGGCCCGCGCCACTGGCCTCCCTGCCCCAGTAATAGGTTTGGCGGATCGGCAGGTCGGAGATCGACTTTCCTATGGGGATTCCCATGTCCTCCCACCAGGCCGTCGGGAAGGCGAGGTGAATTTTGGCGAGCGACTCTGCAATCAGGGCATTCATCGCGGTGCGGAACCGGCTGTCTGAGAAGAAGAAACTCTGCGGATTAAGCAGAGCGATCGAGCCCTGGGGCATTGCCAGAACCACCTGATCGGCCGTCACGGACACTGGGCCACCGGGTGCGTCCATGCGCAAGGTCACCAACCCGTCGTTGTCGCGGTCCACCTGGTGCAGGCGATGTTCGACGTGGATTTCAGCGCCTTCCACCTGGGCCTCCGCGGCGATCGCGTGCGGCAGGGCTTCAAAGCCGTTTCTCAGGAACATGAAGTCCTGGCCGGGCTTGAAGACCCGACCGAGGAAGGCAATGGCATCCGCGGCATTCCAGTTCCAGACAATGGAATGGTAGCCGAGCTGATCGAGAATGTAATTGAATCCCTCGTTGCTGCGCCGTTCCAGAAGATAGGTCCATAGTCCCTGCCGGATCAGCGCGGGATCGCCGGCTTCCGCAGCTTCGTAATCTCCCCGGATTGTCGATTCCAGCAAGTCTTCGCCAGCATCGATCATCAGGCGTTCCTGAAAATCGAGGTCATAGGGCAGGCTTGCAGCCGGCGTGCCCGGCGTCAGATGACGGCCCCGCAGATAGTTGAAAACAAGCGGGTAGTCGAAAACCCGTGTGCCTTCCGCGCCGATGAAGCGATCCACGGCAGCAACGACCATTCGCTGGCCGGACGTATAGCGCATACCGCCCACCTCGGCCCTCTGGTCGGTAAAGCCCGGCAACTGCACCGAAAGGAGTCGGCCGCCCAGACGGTCGCTGCCCTCGAACAGCGCAACCCGGCGGCCCTGCTGGCTGAGACGCCATGCGGTGAAGAGGCCGGCGACGCCGCCTCCGACAACCGCACAATCATAATGCTCACCGTCGGCATGAGCAGGCCCGCTCCAGAAGCCAACGCCCGCCCCTGCGGCCACGCCACCGCCGAGCAGCTTCAGGACTTCGCGGCGACCCGTGCGGGGAAGTTGCGTTGAAAACATGCGTGGTACCTTTCTGGAATCCCGCAAGCAGACCGACGTAGCCGGAGCTTGCAAGGAAACATCGTGTCGGGGTGACAGATCCGATTGACGCCAGCCTAACACGAAGCTGAAAGGCTGGGCGGATCAATCGGCACACGGCGCAATCAGAAGGTCACGTTGCGGACGCCTGGAGGAAGCGGTTCTGTCGAAAAGCACTGATCGGCTTTGCCATCAGGCTGAACACCCGCTAGACCCTTTTCGTTCAGTTTGATGCGGGCGCACCCATGGTGTGCCCTTTTCTATTTACATAGGCAAGCCATGACCCAGCCAGCGCAGTCTGCTGAATCCGCGACCGTCTATCTCACGCCAGCCCAACGCAGGCGTGGCCTGACGGCCGTGCTGCTGGGCATGCTGGTGATCGGCATCAATGTCGGACTGATCAATCCGCTGATTGCGCTCAACCTGGAAGCCCGTGGCATTTCCACCACCTTCAACGGCATCAATGCAGCGGTGCCCTACATTGCGGCCATCCTGTTCGCACCACTGGTGCCACGCCTGGCACGGCGCATGGGATTGCTGGGGGTGCTGTTCCTATCGGGCGCCATCGACATCGCCGTCATCCTGGCCTTTACCCTGAGCGACGACACCTGGGTCTGGCTGGGCCTGCGGTTCCTGATGGGGCTGGGCATGCTGTTCCACTGGGTGGGAAGCGAAATCTGGGTCAACGCGGCCGTCACGGACGCCAACCGGGGCAAGATTCTGGGTCTTAACGGCGCCCTGTTCTCCGCCGGCATGATCTGCGGGCCGCTGATTCTGGGCATGGTCGGGACGGCGGGCGCCCTTCCCTTTTATCTCTGTGCCGGGCTGATCATTCTGGCCATGTCGCCCCTGCTCTTTGCCTTTGGCACCGCGCCCGATGCCAGGGGATCCCACAAAACCGACCTGATCGCTACGGTGCGCGCCGCTCCCACACCCATGGCGGGCGCGCTTCTGGAAGGCATCATCTTTGTTGCCCTGTTCGTGCAGCTACCGATCTATGGCGTGCGCAGCGGCATGATCGAGGCCGATGCCGTCACCCTGCTTTCAGCCCTCGTAATCGGCGGCACGATTGCGCCCATCGGCATCGGCTGGCTGGCCGACCACATGGACCGGCGCCTGCTGCTGATCGGCTGCGGCGCGGTGACTCTTGCCGCCATCCTGATGCTGCCGGTTGTGTTCGGCTCAACCTGGATGACCTGGGCGTTGCTCATGGTCTGGGGCGGTGCAGGCGCCGGATTCTATACCGTGGGCCTGGTTCGCCTGGGCGAGAAGTTCTCGGCGGCCCAGCTTGGCGCGGCCACCGCGGCATTTGTCATGGCAACCCATATCGGCAGCCTGACCGGACCGGTGATTGCGGGTATCGGCATGGACCTCTGGGACCCCGACGGGTTCATTGTCGCCATGGCGGTTTCGGCGGCCGCATTCCTTGCCTTTGCCATCTGGCGTTATCTCAAAAGCGATGAGGACCGCCCGGTCACATGACCGGTTTTGGCGTGATCAGTTCACGATAGGCCAAGCTGATGGCGCTGATCAGGGCGCAGAAGACCAGCAGAAGAACCAGCGTACCGATGAAACTGACGACGATGTCGCCGATGATTCCCAATCCCAGCGAAGCAACACGGCCCAGCAGAACCGGCAACAGAAACTGGCAAAGCGCCATTGGCACACCGACCATCAAATAAAGCGCGGCCAGACGTGCGCCATTGCCTTTTGTTGCTTCCCAGCATTCCTTGAGGTCTGCCGGTTTGCCAAGCGCAAGCATCACCAGAACCAGACTGATGCGCGAGACGACCAGTGTGGCCAGTATCGGCCCGGCCAGGAAGAAGATGGCCAGGATGAAGCTTGGGCCACCAGCCATCTCCATTGCTGCGGGCAACATCCCCAGTCCCATGGCAAAGAACAGAAGCATGGCAACCGCCACGAACGTATACGCCAGTTCGGATCTGCCAAATCTCAGATAGAACCGCCGCTCATCATGGGTCTCTCCCAACAGCAGGGCACGGTGCCATCCGATGGCCACCATGCCCTGAACGCCAAGACTCAGAATGGCCATGAGCACGAGGTACGCCAGGTCTCCGCCACCGATCATCAGTTCGGTTCCGTCCTCTGTCACGGTTGGCGTGACGGGGCTCGAAAAGATCTGCGTCAGGGAAAGCAGCAACGCTGCAAGCCAGCTCAAACGCAGGATGGTGTCCACGCCGCCGAACGTCACACGGAACGCCTGCACAGCAAGGTGAAGAGGGCTGATTCTGGGATTGGTGATATCGCGCGGTGTCATGGGTGAAGCGGTATCACAGCCGGGGTCATCGTTGCGACCGTGAAACAGCTCATTCCGCCGTTGTTTCTTCCTGCACAAGCTGCGCGTGGATCAGCCCCAGCATGGAAACGATCACCAGATGCGCAGCAACAGCAATCAGCCCGCTCACAACGACCAGAGCAAGCACCAGCGGTGATGTCAGGACGTCCATGGCTTCGCTGGTTCCCGTCATCAGGTCCGTCCAGCCACCCGACAGGTAGAAGACAAGCCCCGACACGGCCAGACAGAAGATCATGGCGACGAAGCCGATAAAGCCGAGATTGAGCGCAACGGCAAAGATGCGCCAGGTATTGCCCTCTGTACGTCTCCAGGTCTTGCCGGGATCCAGGCCACCGTCGCAGGCAACCTGGGGGATCAGCAGGCACAGCCGGATCGTCAGAATGAACAGGCCCGTGAACACGACCGACATGACCGCGTAACCGACCGCCCCAAGAAACGCGACGGCAAACACCGACAGGGCAAAGGCAATGACCCAGGCGATGCCGAACGCCAGCCACAGAATGACCAGGGCGCCCATCATTTCCAACTCCAGCGCACCGAAACGGAAGACAAACCAGCGCCCGGCGAAATCATCGCCCAGAGCAACGAACCGGCACCAGATGACGAGTAGCTGTGAAGCCGCCAGTAGCGTCAGGATCATCGAAAGGAAGTTAACGAGCGTAAGACGGTTCGCCGGCTCCTCGATCTGCTGGGCAAGAGCCATCATCGCTTCAGGATCGACATCTCCGCCATGATCCTGCGCCATGAAGGAAACGACGTGCTCATAGAGGATCGTGACATCGTCCAGCACCAGAAGGCCCATCAACCCGTGGGCAACCAGGTAAAGCAGCACGATGAGCCAGGAAATCCGGAACCATGTGCCCAGATGCGCCACGATCACCGCAACCGAGGCAAGGGAGGTTCTCCAGACCAGAATGGCCGTCACTGGCGCTGTCCCACCATGAGAAACTTGTTCAACATACCTACAAAATACAGCGGTTTGTGCGATTCCACACCCATCATCTGCTTGCCGTAGCGGATTTGTTCCCTCTATAGTCCCGCCATCATGAACGATCTTTTTGACAGCGGCGCAGCCGACAAATCGAGCTACACGGCCAAGGATATCGAGGTCCTGGAGGGCCTTGAGCCCGTACGCCGTCGCCCGGCCATGTATATCGGCGGCACGGATGAAGGCGGGCTGCACCATCTCTTTGCCGAGGTGCTGGACAACTCCATGGACGAGGCCGTGGCCGGTCACGCCAACCGCATCGAGGTACATCTGGCCGCCGATGGCACCTGCACGGTTTCCGACAACGGCCGGGGCATTCCGACCGACCCGCATCCACGCAACAAGAAGCTCTCCGCGCTGGAAGTCATCCTCACGACGCTCCATGCCGGCGGCAAGTTCTCGGGCAAGGTTTACGCCACGTCCGGCGGCCTTCATGGCGTGGGCATCAGCGTCGTTAACGCGCTCTCGGATGTGCTCACGGTCGAGGTTGCGCGCGACAAGCAGCTCTGGCGCCAGACCTACAGCCGCGGCAAGGCGACCTCCAAGCTGAAGAGTGCCGGCGCGGTTTCCAACCGTCGTGGCACCACCATTCTCTTCCATCCGGACCCCGAGATCTTCGGCGAGGATGCGCGTATGCGCCCTTCCCGCCTGTTTCGCATGGCCCGCTCGAAGGCCTATCTCTATCGCGGCGTCGAAATCCGCTGGTCCTGCGATCCCGCGCTTATCAAGGACGAAACACCGGCCGAAGCCACGTTCCATTTCCCCGGTGGTCTGGGCGATTTTCTCTCTGCCGTGGTGGAAAAGCGACCGACAGCCAATCCCAAACCGTTTCTGGGCAACACGCCGTTGGCCGATGACGCAGGCAAGGTCGAATGGGCGATTACCTGGCCCTATGACGGCGAATCCTATGCCTCGACCTACTGCAACACGGTACCCACGCCCGAAGGCGGAACGCACGAAAACGGCCTGCGGAACGCCCTGACCAAAGCCCTGCGCGCCTATGGCGAGCGGGTCGGCATGAAGAAGGCCGACAAGCTGACCGCCGACGATGTTGCAGGCGGTGCGGTCATTCTACTTTCGGCGTTCATCCGCGACCCCCAGTTTCAGGGGCAGACCAAGGAGAAACTGGTCAACACCGAGATCACGCGCCTGGTCGAACAGGCCGTGCGTGACCATGTCGATCACTTTCTGACCGGCGACCCCGAAGGCGCCAACGACCTTCTCCAGCTTGTCCTGGAGCGCATGGACGAGCGCCGGCGCAAGAAGGCCGAGAAGGAGGTCAAGCGCAAGGCACCAGCCCGCAAGTTGCGCCTGCCGGGCAAACTTGCCGACTGCACGCGCTCAGGTGCGGACGACACCGAAATCTTCCTGGTCGAGGGTGATTCAGCCGGTGGTTCGGCCAAGCAGGCGCGCCGTCGCGATCTGCAGGCCGTCCTGCCGTTGCGCGGCAAGATCCTGAATGTCGCCAGTGCGTCCGACGACAAGAAACACGCCAACCAGGAACTCAAAGACCTGCTCCAGGCCCTGGGCTGTGCGACGGGCAAGAACTACCGCGAGGATGATCTGCGCTATGACCGCGTCATCATCATGACTGACGCCGATGTCGACGGCGCCCATATTGCTGCCCTGCTGATGACCTACTTCTACCGCGAACTGCCCGACCTCATCCGTGAAGGTCACCTCTATCTGGCCGTCCCGCCACTTTTCAGACTGTCCCGTGGCGCCAAGGTGTTCTATGCCCGTGACGACGCCCACAAGGACCAGATCATGGCGAACGAGCTGAAAGGAAGTGGCAAGGTTGAAGTCAGTCGTTTCAAAGGCTTAGGAGAAATGCCTGTCAATCAACTTAAAGAAACAACCATGAATCCCGAGACTCGCACCCTGCTCCAGGTCGAGATCGCCGAGGATGCCGAACGCGATACTCTCAAGCGTGTCGAAAGCCTGATGGGCCGCAAACCGGAACTGCGCTTCAAGTTCATTCAGGAACACGCCAGCGAGGTCCGCGACCTCGACGTTTGACCGTCAGTCCGAGTAGGTGCGTTGGCACTTGCGGGACGAAGGTTGAGTCCTACAGAACAGTTCAGCGTCCCGATCATCGCTGGATTCCCATTTGGACAAACTATCGGATGATTGTTCGGGCGTCTCACTGAGTTCTGCCCCTGCCAGTCCTTCCTGACGATCTACCGCAATAGCCCGGTCGATATCCTTAATCACGGCCCCGCTCAATTCACCGAGCGCACCGCTCTCAACATCCCATTCTTCGGTCGAGCGCAACACACCCGGTTCGCCTTCAACACCTGAGAGGATGTTCAACATCGAGGTCATCATGATCCCGGTGTTCGATCCACAGACTTCGCGGCAACGACCGTCTACCATCCAGCCGCGTTCCAAGGCGTACTCATAATAAATGTCGACCTCTTCAGCGAACTCGGTGCCGCACAGATTGGACGCGTATGATTGGAAGAACCCGCTTGCTATCGAGCGATCTGCAGCACTGCAATCACAGTTTACAACGAACGCAAAGAACACCCCCATACTGGAGGTGCGGCCCGCCGAGCACATGTCTTCCTGTGCCCATGCGGGCGGCGGGTACAACAATACGATGGCGATCAGAGCGGGCATGATCAACCCGAACAGCCTTGGTCTGCCCGTGGAAAACGATTCAATCATCGGTTTCCGTTGTCCTGCGGCAGAGCGGTGAATTGGGCTGGCTGTGGCAAAAGGGATTCGCCCATGGGCCTTCTTCAGGGTCGACGATGTAGAGTTCTTCGATTGACCGCTTCGGCGTATCCCCGAACCATGCCTGATAGGCCCACGTGTAATTTTCGATGAATGAAATGGGTTCTGACTGCATATCAATCATGGTCATGACATCGTCGAGGTAGGGCACGAAGTCGTTGTTGCAAACTTCCCAGCAGAAGTTCGCCTCGGCGTGATATCGCCCTGCATTGTCCGCAGTTTCGCGCATAAACCCCGACGCTGCAGAAGCATAGGATTCATCGCGCCAATCCACCAGCAAGGCGTAATAGAGAGCCTGGAGATGCTCGGGTTCCTCATTGAAACAGTCGCACATCACCGTGAAGCCTAGAAACTTGCCCATGGTGTCGGCAGGTGTTGAATTCTGTGCTTGAGCCTGTCCCGCCAGAGCAAGAAACAGCAACACCGCAAGGAATGGCAGGCGCACCACGCTCAGAACCCGCTGATACGGCTTCTGCGCCGGCCCTCACAGCCGACACCGGGATACAGATCCTCTGTGGCCGAACATTCCGGCAGTTCTTCAACAACCTCCCCCTGATAAGCGCCCAAAGAGTTACCGGAAACGCCGTCCGACTCATGATCTTTGAGGTAGCTCTTGTAGTTTTCGACAAAGACTTCAGGCTCGGTCTCGAGGTCGATGACTGCCACAACGTCGGTCAGGTAGATCGTGAACTCATGATCGCAGATGATCGAGCAGAACGTTGCCTCGTTGCGATAATCGCCGTCGCGGACCAGTTCCATGTAGCCTGAGGCCGCCTCTGCATAACTGTCTCCTTCCCACTCAGCGAGCAGCGCAAAATAGAGCGCAAGAAGGTGATCATCTTCATAAGGCAGGCAATCACACATGACTGTGTGGCCGAGGAACTTCCCCATATCGTCTACAGGGACCTGATCCTGCGCACGGGAAACACCACCGGACAATGAAAGCAAGAGTGCGATCAGAACCAACTAACGCCAATTTATGGAAGAATACATGGCATGATACTCGCGCGAAGGGTCGCAGGGATCAACAACTCAAGATCGATGCACATTTGCCCCGGTCGCACCATATCAGGATCATGAAACAGTCAATTCTCTTCGGGCTGATTGCCTTTCTTGGCGCCTGTTCCGCATCTCATATCAGCACGACCGTGCGCAACACTGAACATTATCCGCTCTACTCACCCGAGATTGTCCGGTGGGCCGTTGCGGGGCGCGACCTGCCGCTTGACCTGATCCTTCAGGTCGCGCCGGAACATCAGGAATCATGGCAACTGGCTGCTGGTGCGGCACTTTCTCAGGTTTCATCACTTCAGGCCGGCCGGGTCACGGCATGGCCCGATGATTCTCAACGTGGCAACTTTCACCTCGCGGTCGTGGTCAACGCTCCACTTGGCCTGACGGCGCGCCATGCTTGCAGCGGTAGGGTCGACCCGGCTCACTTGGTCCCACAGAACGGCGAGACACATCTGCTGTTCGCCTTCTGTAACGAGCAACGCCCGGTCAGTACGGCGCGTGCTGTGGTCGCTGCAATCTCGGCTTCAGACGACCCGCAGTTCATCAGCGGATTGCGGGGCGCGGCAACACAGGCCCTTCCCCGGGAACGACCCTGAGCGCGCCAAGGGTTCGGAACCCTTTCTGGTGCCCTGAAACATCCGGGAGCTCGGCGCTCTCAATTTTCACCTGACATTGACGAAACGGCCATTTTCAGGCTAATAACACGCGCGCATGGGCGCAATTTGATTGAAAACTGAGACGCTATGAGCGTCGGAAGCCCCTACTTGCATGACATTTGAAGACCTGGGCCTGAGCCCCGAAGTCCTGGAGGCCATTACAGAGGCCGGTTACCGGGAACCCACTCCTATTCAGCTACAAGCCATTCCAGTCGCCCTTCAGGGGCGTGATCTGCTTGGCTGCGCGCAGACCGGCACGGGAAAGACCGCTGCCTTTGTGCTGCCCCTGATCGATATCCTTGCCGGCGGCAAGGCCAAGGCGCGGATGCCGCGCGCGCTGATCCTTTCCCCGACCCGGGAACTGGCGCAGCAGACTCTCGAGAATTTCCAGATCTATGCCCAGCATACCGATCTGGCCGCTGCCCTGCTGATTGGCGGCAACAATATGCGGGCCCAGGAACAAGCCCTCTCCAACAACATCGATATCCTGATCGCCACACCGGGACGCCTGATCGACATGGTCGAACGCGGCAAACTCCTGATGATGGGCGTCAAGCACCTCGTCATCGACGAGGCCGACCGCATGCTCGACATGGGCTTTATTCCCGATGTCGAAAAGATCTGCGCCATGCTGCCGCCGCTGCGCCACACCCTGATGTTCTCGGCAACCATGCCCAGGGAAGTGCGCAAACTGGCCGAACGGTTCCTGCACAATCCAAAGGAAGTCACCGTCGCACCGCCGGCCTCGCCCGCAGAGACCGTGGAACAGTGGCTGGTCGCCGTCGCCAACGAACGCGACAAGGGCAAGGCCCTGCGTGAACTTCTGGCCGGCGAAACCGTGCAAAGCTGCATGATCTTCGCGAACCGCAAGAAGGACGTCGACAGCCTTCACCGTTCTCTCAAGCGCTACGGCTTCGATGTTGTGCGCATGCAGGGCGATATGTCCCAGAGAGAACGCGAAACCGCACTGAACGCATTCAAGTCCGGTGAAGCCAAGCTGCTGGTCTGCACCGACGTTGCAGGTCGAGGCATCGACGTCTTTGGCGTCAGCCATGTGTTCTGTTTCGACGTGCCGGTGAATGCCGAAGACTATGTGCATCGCATCGGTCGGACCGGCCGCGCGGGCCATCGCGGGCGTGCCTATGTCTTTGCCACCCCTGAAGACGTGAAAGGCCTGCAGGCCGTCACGCGCCTGATCAACCGCAAGCTTCCGGTCGCCAAGGTCGAAGGCGTCAAGTCGGTCACGATCCCCGGCGTCATGGAAGATGCAGCCGCAGCATCCGCAGCTGAAGCAACGGCAGCTGCAGAGGCTCCCACCGAAGAGGCCGACGCGGCAGCCCCTGCAGAAACGGCTGCAGAGCCTGCTGAGGCTCTAGCCGAACCGGTTGCAGAGGTTTCTGCCGAAGCGGAAGCAGAGGCGCCCAAGAAGCGCCGCCGTCGCGAATCACGAAAGTCCGCAGCCAAAGAGCAGTCAGAGCCAGTTGAGGCCGCACCCGAAGCAGAAGAAGCAGCCGAGGTCGAAGCAAAGCCGGAGCCCGAGGCAGACGACGAGGCCCATAGGGGCGGAAAAGCCATCGCACCGCAGCGTGGCGACAAAGTGCCCTTCGGCAAGGATCCGTTCGTTCCTGCCTTCCTTCTGCGTCCCACCTTTGTGGACGGTGACGCCGAGGCACGCTGATCACTCGAAATCAGGGAGAAACCCATGCCCCGTGGCGGAAAAATTCGTGACGCACTCAAGGACGGCAAAAAACTGCTGGGGGGCTGGGTCAACATGGCAAGCCCTATTGCCACCGAGATCATGGCAGGGGCCGGTTTTGACTTCCTGATGATCGACCAGGAGCACGGTCCAGGCGATGCCATGACCGCGATTTCCCAGCAACAGGCGATCCGCTCCGGCGGCCCCTGTGCGGCCTTTCTTCGCGTCCATGACAACGACCCGCAACTGATCAAGCGTGCCCTCGACAGCGGTATCGACGGTCTGATGGTTCCCCTGGTGGAAACAGCCGAGGCTGCAGCCGGTGTTGTATCGGCATGCCTGCTACCTCCGCTGGGACAACGCGGCGTGGCGCCAGGAAACGTCCGTGCGGCGCGTTACGGCTACGAGAAGGATCACTTCATCAAGACCAAGGGACAGGACGTCTTTGTCATGGCCCAGGTCGAAACCGCGCTGACGGTCAAAAACCTGCCCGAGATCGTCAAGGTCGAAGGCATCGACATGCTCTTCATCGGCCGCAACGATCTCGCCAGCAGCATCGGCAAGCTGGACGATCAGAAATCCCCTGAATCCGTCGCACTGCGCGAGAAGGCAGAACGCCAGATCAAGGAATCCGGCCGCTGGCTGGGCGGCATTCCCGGCGAAGGCGACAATGCGGCAGCCATGTTCCAGCGCGGCTATGATCTTGTCATCACGGCATCCGACCATGCTCTGGTCCGTGACGGTGCCATGGCAGCGGTGCAGGCCAACAAGGGACGCTGACGCCATGGGTTCGTTTGCTCCGATCCTCAAGCGTGCGCTCAAACGTACCGGCGGCGAGGAAAAACTCGAAGCCCAGTTGCCCAAGCCGAAAACGGCAAGGCAACTCAAGGCAATCAGCGATGACCGCTACCTCTCCCAGATGTGCCTTCGGGTCTTCCGCGCAGGCCTGAAACACTCCCTGGTCGATTCAAAATGGCCTGCCTTTGAGGAGGTCTTTCACGGCTTCATCCCGGGCCGCATCACCTTGATGAACGACGAGGAGATGGAAGCCTGCATGGGCAACAAGGCGCTCATTCGTCATTGGGCCAAGCTGAGCTCCGTGCGCGCCAATGCCGCGGCCATGCAGACCGTCATCCGCAAGCACGGCAGCTTGGGCGCATGGCTTGCTGACTGGCCGGCCGACGACACGATGGGCCTTTGGGATGCTCTGGCCAGGGATTTCAGCCAGCTTGGCGGCAACTCCGGCCCCTATTTCCTGCGCATGGTCGGCAAGGACACGTTCGTGCTGACTGTTGATGTCGTTCAGGGACTGATCGACAACAAGGTCGTGGCAAAGAAGCCCACCACCAAGCCGGACCGAAGAAAGGTTCAGGACGCCTTCAATGCCTGGGCCGAAGAGACCGGACGGCCGCAATGTCAGCTTTCACGCATCCTGGCATTTTCGGTCGGCTAGACGATCGCTCAGGAAAGCCGACGGTAGATGTTGCACTTGGCGAGATAGGATTCCGCCGACACACCGACATTCGAGAAACGATTGTCAACGGCCTGGAAACTCGGTTCGACGATCAGGCCGCCCAGAATGGCCTTGTCCATGGCATCCTGCATGGCATGCATGGCCGCGGTCACGGCTTGTGCCAGGTCGCGGTCGCAGGCTTCCTGCGTCTTGCGCGCAGGTACTGCTTCGACAGCAACGTCGATCGATGAAGCTGCATTGGTTGCAGACGTCGGTTTTGTGTTTTCGTGAAGCATGTGCGATCCCCATTCGGCAACCCCGCTATCCGTCAAAACTAAGACGGACCGATAGTTTTGCGCCCCGCCGTTACCGACGGTTTGCCCCTTCGTGGAACATCGGCTCTCTGTTTCATCACATGGAGCCTGTCCCGCCTTCAGAAGATGGGTCGAGTCCCCGGGTGAATCGAGTCATCAAGGCAGTCTGAGTGACTGCTATCACGAGTCTTTCCTGGATTGGCGATCAACGCCCGGCTGCAGTCGTGAAACTGAGATCCGCCGGACAGGAGCCTTTCAGGACGATAGAGCCCGACGACGATTCCGGAATTGGCTTGAATGCGTTATGAATCGTCGCCTTCGAGGGAGAGACCATGACATTCCGTATCCTAGTACCCGACGCCAAGATCGTTGATCCCGATATCTTTGATGCAGCCGGACGCACCAGCGTTGCCTTTGATCTCACGGCGGTCACGTCGCTTGATGAGCTCTCCGACGAACAACTTGCCGCTTGCGATGCCTTCTGCATGTTTTCGGTGAAGCCGGCCGACGAAGCCTTCATCGAAAAGCTGAAACGTTGTCGTCTGGTCGTGCGCGCCGGTGTCGGCTATGACAATGTCGATCTCGCCGCCTGCTCCTCACGCGGCATCGCCGTGGCGAACGTGCCTGACTACGGCATCAACGAGGTTGCCGATCACGCCCTTGCCCACATGCTCAACATGGTCCGTGGCATCCGCTTGTTCGCCAACCGGATCCAGAACGACGGGATTGCGACCGGCTGGAACTGGGAGCACGGCGTCCATAACCGCCGCACCTATCGCCGCCGGGTCGGCATTGTCGGCCTGGGCCGCATCGGTACGGCCTTTGCCCGACGCTGCCAGGGCATGGGCATGGAGGTCTGGTGTCACGACCCCTACCTGCCCAGTGGTGGCGAGCTGGCCATGCAGGTCACACGCACCGAAACCCTGGAAGAGCTCCTTGGCGCCTGCGACATCATCAGCGTTCATGTCCCGCTCTCCGAAGAGACCGCCGGCCTGATTGATGATGACGCCGTTGCCGCGATGATGCCCGAGACCATGTTGATCAACACCTCTCGCGGGCCCGTCGTCGATATTGACGCGCTCTACAAAGGACTCAAGAGCGGCAGAATTGCCTGCGCCGGCTTCGATGTCCTGCCCGTCGAGCCGCCCGACCCCGAGCACCCGCTGATCAAGGCATGGCTCGCCCGCGAAGACTGGATCGATGAGCGCCTGACGCTCACGCCGCATTCAGCCTTCCTCAGCCCCGATGCCGTCGCCGACATGCGTAACAAGGCGATCCATCTGATGGCCGACTACCTGGAAGGCAAGCCGCTCAAAAACTGCGTCAACGCTCACCTGCTGGCGGAAGCCGACCGGCGTTAGCCTGGCCGCACTACCTCTTCTTCCACACCATCACCGATCAGGCATGGTGAACGGCGTGTCATCGACGAAACGGCGCAGAACGTTTTCGCAGATTTTTGACACGTTGTTGTCATAGCCGTTGTGCGGCAGGCTGCCCGGCCAGGCGATGGAGCCCACAGAGAACACCGCACCGCCGCCTGGTGTTTCGAAGAAGGTCATATCGGCGCGAACTTTCGGATTCTGGTCACCGCCCATGGCAGAATGGTTCAGGCCAATCTCGTCAGGCACGATCATCGTCTTCGCCGAATGGCCTTCCGATGATGCCAGGACAAGGGTGTGGGGTGGCGTTCCCAGCGCGTAGTCGACGGCGTCGATCTCGGTACCACTGGCACCGCCGGCGAAGTAGCCGAAATCACCAATCACTTCGTCATCTCCGATGCCTTCAAAGATGAACGCGGCGCGGGGATCAAAACTCGGCTCCTTGCGCACGTAATAGCCCGATACATCGAAGCCGACCGCCACGGTGCCAACGCCGCAAAGAGCCTGGGGCGATGTGCCGAGACGGCGCCACAGGCCGCCATACTCGCCATTGAACTCCATATAGTACTCGCCCGGCTCCTCATCGCGGTAGCGGATGCCGTCTTCGGCGCGCCGCAACTCGATCACACCCAGCATGGCGTCCGACATGGCGCAACGCCAGATGAAGCCATTGCCACCCAGGTAGGCCATTCGCCCGCCCCGTGCCAGATAGGTCTTCAGGCCGGCCCACATGGGCGTCGTGTAGTACTCGGGATGGGCACCGGTAACCACGGCACTGTAAGGCTCCAGCAGCGCGGCGCCTTCCTTGTGCAGATCCTCGTCGGTGATGACGTCGTAGGCGATGCCCTTTTCTTCGAACCAGCCGAGGATGTGGGTGTCGTTGTTGATGTTCCAGACCGGCCCCGTCTTCGGTCCCACCTGGTGCACCGGGCGCAGGCGCGAGGCGTACTGCACACCACTGCCGTCAGAGTGATTATCGTAAGTCGACAAGCCGTATTCGGGATGTTCCTGGAGGAAGACTTCGCCGGGTTCCATGGTGGTCCAGTAACACTCGGCGACTTCGCCGAAGTGCTCATGCCATGTCCATTGGATGTTCGAGTAGGCCATGTAGGTAGCCGTCGAGGCCAGGAACGCGACCTTGGCGGTGGTGGTGCCACGCGCGGGCCGAACATAGAAGGTCAGGTACCATTCATCGTCATCGGCAGCCACGCGCACAGCATAGACGCCGCTGCGCAGGTCTGCCGGAATCTCATAGATGAAATCGGTCTCCCATTCGGCGTCATAGAGATCGTCATCGTGGAAGTGGATGGCGCCGTATTCCAATGGGGCCGAGCGCCAATTCTGCTCGGCGCCGCTCCAGTTGAAACCTTTGACCGCGCGCGATGGCAGATTGACCGCTTTGCCATGAAGCCCGTTGGGGCTGGCGTCCACAATCGTCGTGGTGCCGATTTCGCGTGAGAAATCCCAGGCCGCGACGACAGACACTTCGCGCTCGTGCGGCAAGGCGTCCCAGCCCAGATTGGCGCTGTCGGCCAGGCTCAACGCGCGGCCGACCAGCCGTGGCCGGTCCAGCTTGCCGTTGAACGGCTGGCTGGCGGCCGGACGACCCGCCGGATGTGTCGCCGGCGTCGCTGCCATGATCAGTGGCTGGGCACTGGCCATGGCGGGTGTGAAGCCAACGGCGACCGTGGCACTGGCGCTGGTGCTGACTTCGAAAGACGGCCCGATGAAATCCTGCGAGACGCAAACCGTGCCCGCCTCAGCATCATAGGCGGCAGAAACGAGATGCCAGCGCCGCTTTGCCAACGGCCTACCCGTCGTTGCTTCCACAATGCCGCCGCTGCCGTCGCCTAGCCGCATTGCAGCCGCGCCGTTGTCATCAAGGAGCAGGGCAAAACCACTGGTACTGGCCTCGTCCCAATTGGAGATGAGACCCTGG
>CALIUG010000124.1 GCA_938048755.1 uncultured Alphaproteobacteria bacterium | reverse complement strand
CGTTTGCGCCGCGGCATCGGCGAGCTGAATCGCGAAGGCCGTGAGCGCCTGATGACCGCCTTCGAGGAGATCGACGGCCATTTCCAGCGCCTGCACAAACGCCTGTTCGGCGGCCATGCACGCCTGTCCCTGGTCGATTCGGACGACCCCCTGGAAGCCGGCCTCGAGATCGAGGCGAGTCCGTCGGGCAAGAAACTCCAGATTCTCTCGCTTCTCTCGGGTGGCGAACAGGCTCTGACGGCATTGGCACTGATTTTCGCCCTGTTCCTCACCAATCCGTCACCGGTTTGCGTGCTGGACGAGGTCGATGCCCCGTTGGATGACGCCAATGTCGACCGATTCTGTGATCTGCTAGATGAGTTCGCAGGCAACGGCGATACACGCTTTCTGGTCATCACCCATCACCGACTCACCATGGCCCGCATGGACCGCCTGTTTGGCGTCACCATGAGCGAGCCTGGCGTCTCACAGCTCGTCTCGGTGGACCTCGCCAATGCAGAGCTGCTTCGAGCCACTGCATGAACGGCGTAACTCTTTGATATAGCGTCACTTTTTGCTTCAACAAAGAGTCGCTGCACATCCTTGACACACCATGGGGCCATACGTATGGTTCGCGCGCTCTTTCGCCCGCCCACGGGGCGCCGCGCATGACGGAGGGGTGGACGTCAATGACTGATGAAAAACGTCCGCCCGATCTTTCCGACTTGCAATCGCGGATCGCCGCCGCTCGAGAAAGGGAACAGGTCGCAACCCGACCCGATCCCCAGAAACGTGCGATGGCATCCGGGTATGGCATAGCCATCCGGCTGGCGATTGAGATGGTTGCGGCGCTTGGCGTTTCGGTCTTTCTGGGCATCTGGATCGACCGGGAACTGGGGGTGGCACCTCTTTTCCTGATCATTCTTTTGATCATGGGGATGGGAGCCGCGTTCATAAACGTCTACAAGGCCGTCAGCGGTTTTACCCACGGGTCGCTTCGCGATCTGGCCGAAACGAAGAAGGACGGGAAGACGCGTGGCGACTGAATCCCATGGCGACGGCGGGCACAGCCCGCTCGAACAATTCGCGATCAGCTCACAGGTTGATCTCAATGTTGGTGGCTTGGCGCTGCACATCACGAACTCTGCGGTCGTGATGATGGTGGCGACTGCCCTGATCATTGCCTTCACAACCATCTTCATCTCCAAGCGCGCGCTGGTACCCGGTCGCATGCAGTCGCTTGTCGAGATCTCCTACGAATTTGTCGCCAACATGATCCGTGACAATGTCGGGAACGAGGGCCGCCCCTATTTCCCGTTCATCTTCTCGCTCTTCATGTTCATCCTGTTCTGCAACATGCTCGGCATGCTGCCCTACAGCTTCACCGCGACCAGCCAGATCATCGTCACCTTCGGTCTTGCCTTTGTTGTCTTCATCGGCGTGACCATTATCGGCTTTCTCAAGCATGGCCTTGGTTTCTTCAAATTCTTCCTGCCAAGCGGCGTGCCGGGTTTCCTGGCGCCGCTGGTGATTCCGATTGAAGTGCTGAGCTACCTGATCCGTCCGGTCAGCTTGGGTTTGCGTCTGTTTGCCAACCTGACGGCCGGTCACACCATGCTGAAGGTGTTCGCGGGCTTCATCCTGCCCCTGGGCTCCTTCTACATCCTGCCGGGCATCATTCCGATGGCCGCCACGGTGGGTCTGACCCTTCTCGAATTCGCGATTGCATTCCTGCAGGCCTATGTCTTTGCAGTGCTCTCCTGCATCTACCTGCACGACGCAATCCACATGCACTAACTCACCGGCGACCCTCGGGTTGCCTGAATAAAACCTCGAAGCTCAAGGAAAGAGGACAAGTCTCATGGAAGCAGAAGCTGCAAAGCTCATTGGTGCCGGTCTGGCCGTGATCGGTCTGGGTGGTGTTGGTGCCGGTATCGGCAACATCTTCGCCTCGATGATTTCGTCGGTTGGCCGTAACCCCGCTGCTGCCGGCAACGTGCAGGGCTTCATGTGGATCGGCTTCGCGCTGGTCGAGGCCGTTGCGCTTTACGCGCTGCTGATCGCGCTGTTGCTGCTCTTCGTATTCTAGTTCACGCGCCGGTCCGGATTGTCCGGACCGGCGTCATCTTTTAGCTGAACAAGAAGGCGGGAGCCCGATGCCCCAGCTCGAAACCTGGCACTTTCTGCCCCAGATCTTCTGGCTCGCAGTCTGCTTCATCACCCTCTACCTGGTGATGGCATTCGTTGCGTTGCCCAAGATCGGCAGTGTGCTTGCCCAGCGCAAGGAAAAGGTCGAAAGCGACCTGGACGCCGCTGAAAAGGCCAAGATGGCCGCTGATTCCGCGCTTGAGGCCTACGAAGCCTCACTGGTCGGTGCACGCGAAACCGCGCACAAGACCATCGGCGAGGCCGCACAGGCCAATGCCAAGGCAACGGAAGCACGCAACCACGAACTCGACGCCGAAGTGGGCGCCCAGATCGAGGAAGCAAGCAAGGCCATCAACGCAGCCAAGTCCCAGGCCATGGATAATCTTGCTTCCATGGCGGCCGAAGCAGCCCGCGAGGCCACAGCCAAGCTAATCGGTGTTGATGTCGCCGAAGCCGACGCGGCCAACGCCGTCGCCTCGGTCAAGGAGGGCTGAACATGCAGCAGTTGATGGAAGATCCGACCTTCTGGGTTGCCATTGCCTTTGTCATTGCCATCGCGATCGCCTGGAAGCCGCTTTCCAAGATGATCCTTGGCGGGCTGGACGGCCGCAGTGAGCGGATCGCCAGCGAACTTGATGAAGCCCGTCGCCTGCGTGAAGAGACCCAGGAGCTTCTGGCTTCCTATGAACGCAAGCAGCGTGAAGCCGAAAAAGAAGCAGAAGGCATCGTTGCCGCCGCCCAGGAAGAAGCCGAACGGCTCGCCAGGCGCGCCGCAGCAGACCTGGAGACCCAGGTTGCCCGCCGCCGTCAGATGGCACTGGACCGCATTGCCCAGGCCGAAACCGACGCCGTGCGCGATGTTCGCGCCGCTGCCGTCGATCTGGCGCTGAAAGCCACACGCAAGCTGCTGGACGAAAAGATCGGCGAGACGGAACAGTCCAAGCTGGTCGACGAGGCCATCGGCGAAATCGGCAAACGTCTGCACTGAACATTACCAAGACTGATTCGGGGGCATCCGAAGCAAGAGAGGGCGTCACGCTGCAAAGCGGGCGCCCTTTTCTTTTGTCTCCTGCCGATCAATACGCCATCAGGCCGCTTCGCCCTTCTCCTCCTCCGGCTTCCAGGTCAGAACCGGGCGTCGGGCGGCGGCGGTTTCGTCCAGGCGACGCCAGGGGGCCAGATGGGGGGCTTCGTGGAACCAGTCGGCATCGCCGGCCTTTGCCCGTTCCATCAGGTGCAGCATGGTGTCGCAGAACTGATCGACACTCTCCCTGCTTTCGGTCTCGGTCGGCTCGATCAGCATGGCGCCGTGGACAACCAGCGGGAAATACATGGTCATGGGGTGGAAACCCTCATCGATCATGCCCTTGGCGATATCGAGCGTCGTGACGCCGGTGTCTTTCAGGCTGTGATCGTCGAACAAGCATTCATGCATGCAGGGGCCGGGGAACGGCACGTTATAGGCGTCCTTCAGGCGCGCCATGACGTAGTTGGCGTTGAGCACGGCATCTTCTGCCACCATGCGCAGGCCGTCGGCGCCATGACTCATCATGTAGGCCAGCGCGCGCACGAACATGCCCATCTGACCGTGGAAGCTGCGCAGGCGTCCGAACGAGTTGCCGGAGTCGTCGTGTTCGACCATGCGGAACCCGTCACCATCAGCCACGACGTAGGGCAGCGGCGCATAGGGCACCAGCGGCTCCGACAGGACCACGGGTCCGCTGCCGGGCCCGCCTCCGCCGTGGGGGGTGGAAAACGTCTTGTGGAGGTTGAGATGCATGGCATCGATGCCCAGATCGCCCGGCCGCACCCGCCCGACGATGGCGTTGAAGTTGGCGCCGTCGCCATAGAAGAACGCTCCGGCGTCGTGTAGCACGTCGGCCACCTCAAGGATTTCGTTCTCGAACAGGCCGCAGGTGTTGGGGTTGGTCAGCATCAGGGCGGCAACGTCTTCGGACATCGCGGCCTTGAGCGCATCCACATCGATGCGGCCACGTTCGTTGGCCGGGATCGATTCGACCTTGTAGTCGCACAGGGCCGCCGTTGCCGGATTGGTGCCGTGGGCCGATTCAGGAACCAGCACGGTCTTGCGCGCATCGCCCCGGGCCGTCAACGCGGCACGGATGGTCATCAGGCCTGCAAGCTCACCATGGGCGCCGGCTGCCGGCGACATGGCAACGCCGGGCATGCCGGTCAACGTCGTGATCCAGTGTGCCAGCGTGGAAATCAGTTCCAGGCATCCCTGTACGGTCTGCTGGGGCTGCAGGGGATGCGCCATGGCGAACCCGGGCAGGCGTACCATCTTTTCGTTCAGGCGCGGGTTGTGCTTCATGGTGCAGGAACCCAGGGGATAAAGACCTGAATCGATGGCGTAATTCTTCTGCGACAGGCGCGTGAAGTGGCGCACGATCTGAGGCTCGGAGAGACCGGGCAGGCCGATCCGCCCCTTGCGCTCCAGCCCGCCGAGCTTGGGCTTGCGCCCCTCGGCCTCAGGCAGGTCAACGCCGGTGCGCCCGTCCGCATCCTGTTCGAACAGGAGCGGTTCTTCCATGACAAGGCCACGATGGCCTGACGATGTAGCGGTCATGACAACACCTCCTGGAGCGCGCCGGCCAGGACATCGAGTTCCTCATCGGTGGTCATTTCCGTGGCTGCCACGACCATCAGGTCACTCAAGGCCGGGTTGTCCGGTGCCAGACGCGACAAGGGCACGCCCCCCAGAACGCCGCGTTCGGCCAGAGCATCGACGACCTCCTCAGCCGGTCTGGGCAGACGCAGGGTGAATTCGTTGAAGTACGTCTCGTTGAGCACCGCGACGCCATCGATGGCCGCCAGACGTTCGGCGGCGCGCTGGGCGGCTTCGTGGTTCAGCCCTGCAAGGCCGGTGAACCCCGCTTCCCCCAGAAGGGAGAGATGAATGGTGAAAGCCAGCGCACACAGACCGGAATTGGTGCAGATGTTGCTGGTCGCCTTTTCCCGTCGGATATGCTGTTCGCGCGTCGAAAGCGTGAGCACCCAGCCGCGTCGATCCTCGGAATCATGGGCTTCGCCCACCAGACGACCCGGCATCTGGCGCACATACTTGTCGCGTGTGGCAAAAAGCCCGACATAGGGGCCGCCGAACCCCATGGGGTTACCCAGGGACTGGCCTTCACAGACCACAATGTCGGCGCCCATCTCGCCGGGCGGTGTCACGAGCCCCAGCGAGACCACTTCGGTGACCACGGCAACCAGCAACGCTCCGGCAGCATGGCAGGCCTCAGCAAGAGCGGTGAGGTCACGCAAACGGCCCATGACATCGGGCGTCTGGACGACGACACAGCTGGTGTTCTCGTCGATCAGTTCGGCCAGATCCTGCACACCGTCTGGGTCAAGGGTCTGGCTGGCGATCTCGAAGTCGCCATAACGTGCATAGGTCTCGACGGTCTCGCGGTAATGGGGATGGAGACCGCCCGAAAGGACGGCGCGGTGGCGGCGCGTCACGCGATTGGCCATCAGCACGGCCTCTGCCGTGCCCGAAGCGCCGTCATACATGGACGCATTGGCGACATCCATGCCGGTCAGCATCGCCACCATGGTCTGGAATTCAAAGAGCATCTGCAGCGTGCCCTGGCTGACCTCGGGCTGATAGGGCGTATAGGAGGTCAGGAATTCGCCGCGCTGGATGAGCGCGTCCACCGAAGCCGGCACATGATGGCGATAGGCCCCGCATCCGACAAAAAACGGCGCATTCGCGCCGCTGAGATTCTTGTCCGCCATGGCCGACAAGGCCCGTTCCACGGCAAGTTCCCCCTGATGATGGGGCAGATCGACCGGGGCATCCAGCAGGGCAGAACGCGGGACATCGACATAAAGATCATCGATGGATTTGGCCCCGATGACCCCAAGCATGGCCTGGCGGTCGGCGTCGGTATGCGGGAGATAACGCATCAATCAAGCTCCGCCAGAAACTCCTGATAGGCCTCTTCGTCCATCAGACCGTCAAGCTGGCTCATGTCGTCGACCCGGATGCGGATGAACCAGCCTTCGCCATGGGGGTCGGCATTCACCTGTGCGGGATCATCGGTGAGGGTCTCGTTGACCTCGACGACTTCGCCCGACACCGGCGAATAGACCTCGCTGGCTGCCTTGACGGATTCCACAACGGCGGCTTCCTCATTCTGGACAACAGCACGTCCAATTTCGGGCAATTCGACAAACACCACGTCGCCCAACTGTTCCTGGGCGTGATCGGAAACCCCGATGGTGCCGATGTCACCATCCATCTCGATCCATTCGTGGTCCTTGCTGTAAAGCCTGTCGCTCATGGTTCGGCCTCCCTGCCGTCGTTGATGTTCAAGCCCTTTGATAACCCTGCGGCACAAACGGCAGGGCGGTGACCGTTGCCGGCACGCCCTTGCCCCGCAATTCCAGTTCCAGCGCCGTGTCTGGCTCGGCATGGTCGCTGGCCACGTAACCCATGGCAATCGGTCCCCCGACCGTTGCGCCAAATCCGCCGCTGGTCACCGTACCGCTGGCGTTGCCGGAGAGATCCCGGATGACCGCGCCCTCGCGCACCGGAGCTCGGCCTTCAGGGCGCAATCCCACGCGCCTGCGCGCGACACCGTTGGCGAGCTGGTCCTGGATCACCGGGGCACCGGGGAAACCACCCTCACTGCGGCGGCGCTTCTGGATCGACCAGGCAAGACCTGCCTCGATCGGCGTTGTTGTGGTGTCGATGTCGTGGCCATAGAGACACAGCCCTGCCTCCAGGCGCAGGCTGTCGCGCGCGCCAAGGCCCACCGGTGCGACATCCGGGTCGTCCAGCAGGCGGCGTAGCAGGGCCTCAGCGCTCTTGCCGGGCACCGAAATTTCCAGGCCATCCTCGCCGGTGTAGCCGGACCGGCTGACCAGCAGTCGATCACCATCAAGATCCCAGGTCGCGGCCTGCATGAACGACAGGGCGGCACAATCAGGCACAAGGTTCGCAAAGGCCGCGACCGCCTTGGGACCCTGCAGCGCGATCAGGGCGCGGTCATCCAGCACCTCGATCTCGCAGCGATCGGCGAGTTCGGCGCGCATATGGGCAATGTCCTGGACCTTGCAGCCAGCATTCACGACCAGATAGAGGTGGTCGCCCATGCTGGTCACCATCAGGTCATCGAGGATGCCGCCGTCTGCATTGGTGAACTGTGTGTATCGTTGACGGCCGGGCTTCAGATTGACGATATCGGCAGGGACAAGACCCTCAAGGGCAACGGCCACGTCTTCCAGGGTGCCGCCGTGGCGTGCGCTCAGACGCACCTGTCCCATATGGGAGACATCAAACAGTCCCGCAGCGTTTCGCGTCTGCTCGTGCTCCTTGATGATTCCGGCAGGGTACTGCACCGGCATGGCATAACCGGCAAAGGGCACCATGCGCGCGCCAAGCTCACGGTGCAGGCCGTCCAGGGGTGTGGTCAGAAGCTCTGGTTCGCTGGTCACACGGCCACTCCACACGGTTGCAACGACCGGCGCGTCATCGCACCAGCGGTCGCCCCCTCTGTCGCCGTACCTGAGAGCATCACCGGAACGCCCGGTTTACCCCTTCGGTGAGGTGGCGCACGTTGCCGCCTACTTTCCAGAGTGGCTTCTTACCCTGCGGTCCGGATGCCTGAGAGATTCCGGGGCGGTTGCTCCTTCGGCGTCGGTTCTGGACCGAACTCTCCCGCTGGGTTTCAGCAGCCGCTGGCATCTTGGGCTTGGTTTCGCACCCGGGTCAACCACCGACACGCGAAGCTGAGCCGATCAAGCCGCCTGGCCTGTGATCAAGTCACTGGCGGGCGCGCACATCCGCAACCTGTTCGGGCGTCATTTGGAAACCGATATAGATCGTGTACTTGTCGGCCTGGGAAAGCTGCGCATATTCGAGAGTCTGGGAGATACGCTCCAGATGACCGATTTCCATGGCGTTGCCGGGGAACTGGATATCGATGGCAAAGACCTGCTTGGCCAGAATGGTGCCCTGGGGATCAGCCACCGCCACAAAGTACGGGAATCGCGCCACATCACCGTCCGCGGCCGGTCCGCGCAGCGCCAGCATGCCGAAGCTGACCTCGATCTCGACCCGGTTTTCCTCGACCAGGAACTCGCAGACCCAGTTGACCCTGCCGATTTCGGCATCAAACCGGACATCGAGCAGGTCGCGACCTTCGCCGGGAGCGTACTGGGTAATGTGCGAGGCATCATCGATGATCAGCACCTGCGGGCAGATCAGGACAAATTCGATCTCGTCGCCACCACAGGATGCCAGCGCCAGCAGCGAAGCCATGGCCAGATAACGCAGGCGCGTGAGGAAACGGATAATCACGTTGTGGGACTCTGGCGTTTGAGGAAGGGAATCAAAGCTTGCTGTGCGTGCCGTCGCAGAACGGCTGGCCCTTGGTGTGCTTGCAACCGCACATCCAGGCCGTCTTGTCCTCGTCAGCCGTCACAACCATGGGCATCAGCCCGGTTCCCTTGTGCGAGCCGTCGCAGAACGGCTGCTTGGCACTCCGGCCACAGGAGCACCAGAAGTACTTTTCGCCCTTTTTCATCTCGACCTTGTAGGGGTTCTTCTGGGCAATGACGACGTCTTCGCTCATACGTTTTCCTTCCATGCTTCAGCAGGAACGTTTATGGGAACGGGCGGCCACAATAGTGGCCCAACCGGCGGCAAACAAGGCTGTCGGAGACCGGAGCTGGTCGCACACGCCCATGGGATGGGATAGGGTCGCAACATCATGAACACTGCAACACATAAGCCCCCCCTGCGCGTCCTGCTTGCAAGCCCCCGTGGCTTCTGTGCCGGCGTCGATCGCGCGATTCAGATCGTCGAGCGCGCCCTCGAACAACACGGTGCGCCGGTCTATGTGCGTCACGAAATCGTGCACAACCGCTTCGTTGTGGAATCGCTGGAAGCCAAGGGCGCGGTGTTTGTCGAGGAACTCGACGAAATCCCCAACAACGATCGCCCGGTCGTGTTTTCCGCCCATGGCGTTCCCAAGGACGTGCCGGCCGATGCCAAACGCCGCGATCTCTATTTCCTTGATGCGACCTGCCCTCTGGTGAGCAAAGTGCATCACGAGGCCGAGAAACATCATGCTGCGGGCCGCAAGATCATCCTGATCGGCCATGCCGGCCATCCCGAAGTCATCGGCACCATGGGTCAGCTTCCTGAAGGCGCCATTGCGCTGGTGCAGTCGGTCGCCGAAGCCGAAGTCTTTCCCCATGCTGGCGATGAGGGACTGGCCTATATCACCCAGACGACCCTGTCGGTCGACGACACGACGGATATTGTCGGTGTGCTGCGTCGCCGCTTCCCGGACATCCACGGACCGCACCGCCAGGACATCTGTTACGCCACGACAAACCGGCAGGAAGCGGTCAAGGCCATTGCGGAACGCTGCGATCTGATGCTGGTCATCGGCGCACAGAATTCCTCGAACTCCGTGCGTCTGGTCGAAGTCGCCAAAGCAGCCGGCTCGAGCGATGCCGTGTTGATCGCGCGCGCCGACAACCTGGCCGAGGTTGATCTCGCAGGGGTCGAGAGCATCGGTGTCACGGCCGGTGCATCCGCACCCGAAGTCCTGGTCGAGGAGGTGATCGAGGCACTGCGTGCGGATCATGACCTCACCATCGAGGAGGTCGAAGTGACGCGTGAAGACGTGCATTTCAAGCTGCCCCGGGCTCTGGCGGGCTGACCGCCTCGTATCATGGCCGTATATACCGACGTAGCTGCCGAAGACCTCAGCGCATTTCTGGCTGATTATGCGCTGGGCAATCTGCTGTCGCTCAAGGGCATTGCCGAGGGCGTCGAGAACAGCAACTACTTCGTCATGACCGAAACCGGACCGTTCATCCTCACGCTCTACGAAAAGCGGGTGAACGCCGATGATCTGCCCTTCTTTCTGGGCCTCATGGAGCACCTCGCGGAACGTGGCGTTCCCTGCCCCACGCCCATTCGTGATCGCGATGGCGTGGCGCTGAAAACCCTCAACGGACGGCCTGCGACACTGATCAGTTTTCTGACCGGGGTATCTCCGCGCCGCGTTTCGGTCGACCAGTGCTCGGAAGTCGGCCGCGCGCTGGCTGATCTGCACCTGAAGGGTGCCGACTTTGCGATCCGACGCCCCAATGCGCTGTCCCTTGAAGGTTGGCCGACGCTGGCGCAGAGCTGTGCAGAGCGCGCTGATGAGGTCGAGCCGGGACTGGCCAGAGAGCTTCAGGACGAGATTGCCGCCATGGAACAGGGCTGGCCTTCCGATCTGCCCGCCGGCGTCATCCATGCCGATCTCTTCTGCGACAATGTGTTCTTCGATGGCGGCAAGCTCAGCGGCATCATCGACTTCTACTTCGCCTGCAACGATGTCTTTACCTATGACGTCGCCATCTGCCTGAACGCCTGGTGTTTCGAGAGCGCCAAGGAGTTCAACGTCACCAAGGCCAAGGCGATGCTGCATGCCTATCGCCAGGTCAGGCCCTTCGAACCTGCCGAAATCGACGCCCTGCCCCTGCTGGCGCGCGGCGCGGCCCTGCGGTTCCTGCTGACACGTCTTTATGACTGGCTGCATCCCGTCGATGGCGCGCTGGTCACGCCCAAGGATCCGCGCGAATACCTTTACAGAATGCGCTTTCACCGCGGCGTCGAGAGTGCCGTTGCCTACGGGTTGCTATAGCCGCCATGGACGAAGTGATCACGATCTATACGGACGGGGCCTGTTCGGGCAATCCGGGACCGGGCGGCTGGGGCGCCCTGATGCTCTGGCGCGACGAGGAACGGGAACTCTGCGGCGGAGAGGAGCAGACGACCAACAACCGCATGGAGCTGATGGCCGCGATCCGCGCACTGCAGGCCCTGAAACGGCCATCCCAGGTCGTGCTGCACACCGACAGCGTCTATTTGA
>CALIUG010000123.1 GCA_938048755.1 uncultured Alphaproteobacteria bacterium | reverse complement strand
GAGGTGCCTGCAGCTCCTTATCGTGATCCGAACAATTTTGTGCACTATTCCGAGCGTCTGGCTAAGGCGCTTGATGACAGTTTGCCCAATGGGGCGATCTGGGCGCAGCAATTCGACAACGTCGCCAACCGGCAGGCCCATATCGACAGCACGGGCCCGGAAATCTGGGAGCAAACAGACGGCAAGGTCGATGCCTTCGTCTCGGCCATCGGCACTGGCGGCACCCTGTCTGGTACCGGTATGGCGCTGAAGGAGCGTAACAAGGACATCAAGGTCGCCATGGCCGATCCGTTCGGGTCCTGCATGTACACCTGGTTCACGACCGGCGAGCTGAAATCAGAAGGCAGTTCCATCTCCGAAGGAATCGGCCAGGGCCGCATCACGAAAAACCTCGAATACGCCCCCATCGATCTCGCCTTCCAGGTCACCGACGTCGAGATGCTCGAAGTCATCTATGAACTTCTCCAGCACGAGGGCCTGTGCCTGGGCGGATCCACTGGCATCAATGTCGCTGGCGCCATCAAGCTTGCCGAAGAGATGGGACCGGGCCACACCATCGTGACTATCCTGTGCGATGTCGGGACGCGCTATCAGAGCAAGGTTTACAATCCCGCGTTCCTGAGGGAGCGCAACCTGCCCGTTCCGCCCTGGATGGACTGATCTGATGGAACTGGTGTTTCGTGACGATGCCTATGCACGGACCTGTCAGGCCACGGTTTCTGACGTGGACGGCAACCGGATTCGGCTGGACCGTACCGTGTTCTATCCCACGGGCGGCGGGCAACCGGGCGATACCGGATTCCTGACCCTGCCCGACGGCGTCGCGATCGAGATTGTCGATACCGTCAAGGGCGATCACCCAGAAGACGTGGTGCATGTCGCTGCGGAAGGTTCTGCCCTCCCAGCACCCGGCACCCCGGTCGATGCAGAGATCAACTGGGAACGGCGCCACAAGCACATGCGCATGCATACCGCGCTGCATCTCATCTGCGCCCTGATTGATGCCGAGATTACGGGCGCATCGGTGGGTGCCGAGAAGAGCCGGATCGATCTGAACTGGCCCGAGCCGGACATGACCAAGGACGACCTGACAGCCAGGCTGGCAGCGATCGTGGCCGAGGATCATCCGGTACGGCCGCGCTGGATCACCGATGAGGAATTGGCCGCACAGCCCGATCTGGTCCGCACGATGTCGGTAAAACCGCCAACGGGCATGGGCCATGTCAGGCTTCTGGAAATCGAGGGCCTGGACCTGCAGCCCTGTGGCGGCACCCATGTCTCGAGCACGGGTGATCTGGGTCAGATCGCGGTCTCAAAAATTGAAAACAAGGGCAAGCAGAACCGCCGCGTCAGCGTCGTGCTGCTGGATTGACGGAGAAGTTCATGAGTCGTGGCAAAAGTCTGGTTTCCACCGAATGGCTGGCCGAGCACCTCGAGGCGCCGGACGTTCGCGTCGTGGATGGTTCCTGGTATCTGCCGAACGAGGATCGCAACCCGCGTGCGGAGTATGCCGAACAGCACATCCCGGGTGCCGTGTTCTTCGACATTGATGAAATCTCGGACGAAACCAGCGATCTGCCCCACATGCTGCCCTCGCCCGAAAAGTTCTCCAGCCGGGCGCGCAAGCTGGGCCTGGGCGATGGTGTACGTATTGTCGTCTATGACGGCGGTAACATGATGGCCGCGGCACGCGTGTGGTGGATGTTCCGCACCTTCGGCCATGAAGACATCGCCGTGCTCGACGGCGGCCTTTCCAAATGGCTGGCCGAGGGCCGTCCGGTAGACGATGAAGCCGTCATTCCCCGTGAGCGCCACCTGACGGCGCGCAAGAACACCTTTCTGGTGCGTGACCGCGAACAGATGCTGGCCAACCTCGACAGCAAACGCGAACAGGTTGTCGATGCCCGCGGTGCCGGACGGTTCACCGGTGAGGAACCCGAGATCCGGGAAGGCATCCGCAGCGGCCACATCCCCGGCAGCACCAACCTGCCCTATTCCAGCCTGCTGAACGACGACAAGACCGTGAAGGAAGACGATGCCCTGCGCGCGGCCTTTGCCGATCTGGGCATCGACACAGCCAATCCCATTGCTACGACCTGCGGGTCAGGAATCAGCGCCTGTTTCCTGGCGCTCTCTCTCGATCTGATCGGCGCACGCAAGGTTGCGGTCTATGACGGCTCCTGGACCGAATGGGGCGGACATGAAGATACGCCAATCGCGAATGGGCCTGCCTGACGTGGTCTGTTTGATGTTCCCTCAATCGCCGGGCACGCACTCCGTGCGTTTGGCTTTCGGCCCTGACCGGGCCGTCGCGCGGTCGCGCTCGAGCCAGCGACCGCAAATGCGTTCGCTGGGCTGACGCCTATGGCCGAGGTCTTTGAAAAAGACAACGCGCGCAAACTGGATACGGTCATCACGTTTCTCGAGATGACCGCGCCACCCACGCGCCCTGCCCGGGCGACTCCCCTGCGCAAGCTGGCCATCCTGCGTGCGGAAAAGCCTCCCCTCTCGTTCTACCTGTGGCTTTACAGAACCATCGGCCAGGAATGGAACTGGACCGACAGGCTGGCGATGGAGCCCGACGATCTGAAAGCCGTGATCCACGATCCCAAGGTCGAGATTTATGTGCTCTATGTCGCGGGCGTACCCGCAGGTTTTGCAGAGCTCGACTTCCGGCGCGGCAACATCTCCGAGCTTTGCCTGTTTGGCCTGTTGCCGGAGTTCATCGGACAGGGTCTGGGCGGTTACTTTCTGGACTGGGTGATCGACAGCCTTTGGCGGCCAGGCATCGAAAAGGCCATCGTCGACACGAACACGCGTGATCACCCCCGAGCCCTGGCGATGTACCAGCGGGCCGGTTTTGAAGTTGCCGGACGCGAAGATTCCTGGCTGGTGCCCAACGAGGCTTTCGCAGAAGATTGAGCAAGCGTCACACTCGGGCGTCTCTGGCTACAAGTTCGACCCAAGGGAAGCGGGCATGAAGGACGAAACACGCATCGTGACGGCGGGCCGTGACCCCGAGAGCAACCACGGTATCGTCAATCCACCGGTTTACCACGCGTCCACGGTTCTGTTCCCCACGCTCGAGACGCTCAGAGCCGCACAGGGAAACGATCCGCGCGAAGTGGTCTACGGCCGCAACGGCACACCGACCACCTTTGCCATCCAGGACGCGTTCTGTGCCCTTGAAGGCGGCGATCTGGCCGTTGCCTGCGGCTCCGGCAAGGCTGCCATCGTGACCGCCCTGGTGGCGTTCCTGGAGGCGGGCGATCATATCCTGATCACCGATTCCTCCTATCAGCCCACGCGCACCTTTACCCTGGGCATGTTGGCCAAATACGGTGTCGAGGCGACATTTTATGATCCCACGATCGGCGCCGGCATTGCCGAACTGATCCGCCCGAACACCAGGGTGGTCTATACCGAAAGTCCAGGATCCATCACCTTCGAGGTTCAGGATCTGCCGGCCATCGCCAGGGCCGCCCACGACAAGGGCGTCATGGTCATCAACGACAACACCTGGGCCGGGGGGTACTTCTTCAAACCCTTTGAGCATGGTGCTGATATCGTGCTGCAGGCAGGAACGAAGTACATCGTGGGCCATTCCGACGCCATGCTGGGGCTGGTGGCGGCCAGGGAGCCCTATTGCGAGCGCTTGCGGAAGACCTTCGTGGCATTGGGCAGTTGCCTGGGGCCCGATGACGCCTATCTGGGCCAACGCGGCATCCGCACGCTGGCGGTCCGCCTGGACCGGCACTATGCCAACGGTATGGCCCTGGCCCAATGGCTGGAATCCCGCCCTGAGGTGAAGCGGGTCCTGCATCCGGGCCTGACGAGCCATCCCGGCCATGATCTGTGGAAGCGCGATTTCACCGGTGCGAGCGGGTTGTTTGGCGTTCTGCTGCATCCCGTCAGCGAAGCCCAGCTTGGCGCCATGCTGGATGACCTGGAACTGTTCGGCATGGGCTGGTCCTGGGGCGGCTATGAGAGCCTGCTTGTGCCGGTCGATCCGGTTGCGGTTCGCACCGCCGTACCCTGGCAGGAGGATGGCCAGCTCTTGCGCATTCATGCCGGACTCGAACACGCCGACGACCTGATTGCCGAACTGGAGGCCGCCTTTGGCCGTCTGAACGCGGCGGCCTGAGCACAAACCCATGTTTTCCCTGACACCCCTGGAATCCGAAGCGCTGATGCTGAGTCTGCGCGTCGGCTTCTGGGCAGTGTTGGGCAGTCTGCCTTTCGGCCTGCTGATCGCCTGGCTGCTGGCGCGTGTCAACTTTCCCGGGCGCGCCATCGTCAACGGCATCGTGCATCTGCCCCTGGTCCTGCCCCCGGTCGTCGTGGGTTACCTCTTACTGGTCACACTGGGGCGCAACGGTCCCGTGGGCAGTCTGTTCCATGACTGGTTCGGCTGGACCTTTGCCTTCACCTGGCAGGGCGCGGCCATTGCGAGCGCCGTAGTTGCGTTTCCCCTGATGGTGCGCTCCATCCGCCTGGGTCTCGATCTGGTCGACAGGAAACTGGAAACCGCTGCGCGCACGCTGGGCGCCAACAGGTTCGATGTCTTTTGGAGCGTGACCGTACCGCTGGTCCTGCCGGGCATCCTGACGGGCTCGGTGCTGGCCTTTGCCCGCTCCATCGGCGAGTTCGGCGCGACCATTACGTTTGTTTCCAACATTCCAGGCCAGACACAGACTCTGCCGCTGGCGCTCTACAGCGCGACCCAGGCGCCCGGCGGCGACGAAGCAGCCCTGCGGATCGTGCTCGTTTCCTGCATTCTGGCCTTTGCGGCACTGGCAACCTCGGAACTTCTGGCACGCCATGTCCAGCGGCGTCTGACGGGCGGTACGCCATGATCGACGTTGCCATCACACGCAGACGAAAGAAGTTCAGTGTTGAGATAAACTTTTCGGCACAAGATGATGGTATTACGACATTATTTGGCCCCAGCGGGTCAGGAAAATCTACGCTGATCGACATGATCGCAGGCTTGCTGCGTGCCGATTCCGGCCGTATTGCGCTGGGCGACCGGGTGCTGTTTGACAGCGAGAAAGGCATCAACCTGCCGCCGGAACAGCGGCATCTGGGTTACGTCTTTCAGGATGCCCGCCTGTTCCCGCATATGTCGGTGCGCTCGAACCTGCGTTACGGCATGCGTCGGCGTGCGGCTTCCCAGCGTCGGCTGGCCGAAGCCGATGTGGTTGACCTGCTGGGTCTGGAACACCTTCTAGCACGTCGCCCGGCCCAGCTTTCGGGCGGGGAGCGCCATCGCGTGGCGATTGGCAGAGCCCTGCTGACGAGTCCCGAACTTCTCCTGATGGACGAGCCTCTGGCCTCCCTGGATCAGCCGCGCAAGAACGAGATTCTGCCCTTCATCCGCCGCCTGCCCGGCGAGCTGGGCATGCCGGTCATCTATGTCAGCCATGCCCTGGAGGAGGTCATTCGCCTGTCCGACCGGGTCGTCGTCCTGACTGACGGCGGTGTACGCGCAATCGGCCCGGTGGAGGAAATCCTGAGCCGGCCCGACCTTGCGCCCCTGACCGGCAGGTTCTGGGCAGGTGCGCTGATTGAAGCCAGGGTGACCGCCCACGACGAAACCTACGCCCTGACCAGCCTGACCTTCAGCGGCGGGGCGTTCCTGGTGCCGCGCCTGGAGCATCCTGTGGGCGCCAGTGTGCGTATTCGCGTGCGGTCCCGTGATGTCTCGCTGGCGCTGGAACCACCCAAAGGCAGCAGCGTCCTCAATGTCATCCCCGCAACCGTGCGTGAAATCGTGTCCGACGATCAGGCCCAGGCCGATATCGTTCTTGATGCTGGTGGCAGCCGCCTGCTGGCACGGATCACACGCAAATCCGTCGCCACGCTGGACCTGAAGGAAGGCAGCAGCGTGTTTGCCATGATCAAGGCCGTCAGCGTCGAACGTCCCAGCGTCGAGCGCACGGATACGGCAGCCCAAGAGGAACCTCAAACCCATGGCTGACTCCCTATCCCTCGATGATGTCCGCGCGGCGCGCGAACGCATTGGTCCGGCGCTGCGCCGTACCCCGGTGATTGCGGCCCAATCCTCGGGGAAAGCCATATCGCGCGCACCGCTCCTTCTGAAGCTGGAATGCCTGCAGGTTACCGGGTCGTTCAAACCCAGGGGCGCCCTTGCCAAGGCAACCCTCTTTCCAAAGGGCAGCATCAAGGGGCTGATCACGGCTTCGGGCGGCAATCACGGCCTGGGCGTGGCCTATGCGGCGCAACGCGAAGGGCTGCCATCTGTGGTTTACCTGCCCACCAGCGCTCCCGACGATAAGGCCCGGAAGCTACGCGGCCTGGGCGCGGATGTGCGCATCCATGGTGCCGTGTGGGATGAATCGAATGAAGCCGCCCTCGCTGCAGCCGCCAAGGAAGATCTTGCCTACATCCATGCCTTTGCCGACCCGGAGGTGGCTGCCGGTCAGGGCACGCTGGGTCTGGAAATCCTGGAGGACGCCCCCGACATCGACACGTTGGTCGTGGCCATTGGCGGTGGCGGCCTGATCGCGGGTGTCGCCAGCGCCGCCAAGGCCCTGAAGCCCGGCCTGCGTATCATCGGCGTTGAACCCATCGGTGCGCCCACCCACCACGCCAGCCGTCAGGCCGGCAAGCTGGTCACGCTGGATGCCATCTCGACATCGGCTGGCAGTCTTTCGCCACGACGCAGCGAGCCGTTCAACTTCGGGATCATCCAGAACCTGGTCGACGACATCGTGCTGGTCAGCGATGACGAAATGCTCGCCGCCGCCCGCTGGCTCTGGAAGGAGTTCGGCATCGGCGCGGAACTGGCCGGTGCGGCCAGCGTCGCTGCGGTGATAGCAGGCGATATAAAGGGATCAGCACCACTCGCCATCGTCTGCGGCGCGGGCAGTGATGGATTGGCGTGAAGGCGGAAATGGCGCGCCCTGCAGGATTCGAACCTGCGACCTGCGGCTTAGAAGGCCGCTGCTCTATCCAGCTGAGCTAAGGGCGCACGACACAGTTTCTGGGGCTTGCGGCTTGTCCCGTCAACCGTCCCAGCGAGAATTGCCACCGGATTGCCACCGAAGTGTTCCTCGAATGTCGCTATTCGGTTCCGAGCCACGAGAACGTAGCTTCGATGATGGCGGCTGCCGTGGTGTCCTTGCGCTCGAACGCGTGCGAATAGACGTTGAGCGTGATCGCTGGCGAGCCGTGGCCCAAGCGTCGGCTGACCGTCAGCACGTCCATCCCAGCCGCGATCAGCTGCGACGCGTGTGTGTGCCTCAGGCTATGGAATGTGACGCGGGGAAGGTCCAGTGCATCCAGGGCGCGAATCCAGCCCCTTGTGATCACGTCGGGGTGGCACGGATCGCCTTCGACGTTGCCGAAGACGAAGGCCTCCGGAGCAACGCGGCCAATGCCGAGGACGAGCGCCTGTTCCTGCCGTTCCCGCCTTACTGTCCGCAGGGTCGCCACCATCCAGGCTGGCAAGGAGATCGTCCGCCGTCCATGCTTCGTTTTCGGCATTTTGATCCGGAGGCCCGCCCTCGTTACCTCCACCGATTGCGCGACCTTCAGTTCGGACCGATCCAGGTCGATGTCGCACCAGCGAAGGCCAGCGATTTCGCCTCGGCGCATCCCTGTCGCCAGCGCAAGGGCGGCAATCGGATAGATCGCGCGACCCTGTACTGCTTTCAGCACGTGGGCCGCCTTATCGTCGTCGAGGATCACGACCTCCTCGGCTTCGACCCTTGGAGGGCTCACGGCGAACGCACACAAGATGCCATGGCGGTACGGCGCACAATCGCTGAATTGATCAAGATTAGTCGCGAAGCGGCGGTATCTATCGGCTGTGATCAAACCGGTGACTAACAAGCTTTATGCGCCGTTCAAATTAGCACGGCGACCTATAGCACCGAGCTGCGGCTGGCACGGCGCACGACCTTGTCGCGATAGCCCGGCCCGTTAACACCGCTGCCCAACGAGAAACGGCGACACCCAAACAAGGTGCCGCCGCTCTCAACAGATCAAGGATGCCGTGTGCAAGCCCCGCGAAGGATGCTTGCTTGGTCTTACTCCTCCATTCCGTTCAGCAGCCGGAACCTCAATTGCAATCAAAAGGGCAAGGGCAAGCCGATCGAGCCCAAGTTCCGGAGTTCCTCGCCTCACTCGCCTGTGCCGCCATGTCATGGACAGCCGTAGCCATGTCCAGCGCTGGCGTCAGCTCGGTCAGCTCAGCAATATCAAAGCCATGTATGGGCAAAGTGGCAGTGCCTACTAGGTCGGTAAAGGCTTGCATGGAAATTACTCCTAATGGTTGATCTCAGTCAGCGATGTCAAAGGCGTGGGCGGGCACAGCGGTGGTGCCGACAAGGTCAGTAACGGGGCATGAGTGTCCGTCGTCAGAACATTTGGGACGCGTGAGCTCGTTTTCTAATTGAGTATCTGGCTCATCTTGATTTGATGTTAAGCCGCTTGTTGTTGATGGTTCAAGCGGCGGGTTTGGATGGTGAGTTTTTTGATCTTTTCCCTCT
>CALIUG010000122.1 GCA_938048755.1 uncultured Alphaproteobacteria bacterium | reverse complement strand
TTGCCGCCGGCACGCACGCATTTCTGTGCCGTGGTTGCACGGCTGTAGTCGCGGCTCTCCTGACCTGTAAAGACGTTCTTGAACTGCACCATCCCTGCGTTGACGAACATCAGCGTGGGATCGTTGTGAGGCACCAGCGGGCTGGAGGCCACGGCCTCGTGGCCGTGCTCCTTGAAGTAGTTCAGGAAGGTGGATCGAACCTCGTTTACGCCGGTCATGGTCTTCTCTTGGATCAGGGTTTGGGGCTTATAGCCCGATAACTTCGTCAGCACCAGAAACGACAACGGGCGCCGGCCAGATGTGGCGGCGCCCGTTTGCGCAATCAACCCGGTGACGGGCGGGATCACACCATGTCGTCGGCACCCTCATCGTTGGTTGCAGCGGCAACAGCTTCGTCATCGGGGCCCGCCATCATCTCCTCAGCGACCATGCCGGCATTGGCACGGATGGTCTTCTCGATTTCATCGGCGACTTCGGGGTTGTCGCGCAGGAACTGCTTGGCATTCTCGCGGCCCTGACCAATCCGCTGGTCGCCATAGGAGAACCAGGAACCGGATTTTTCGACCACACCGGCCTTGACGCCCAGATCAATGATCTCACCCATCTTGGAAATGCCTTCGCCATACATGATGTCGAATTCGATGACCTTGAAGGGAGGCGCGACCTTGTTCTTGACGACCTTGACCTTGGTCTGGTTGCCCACGATCTCCTCGCGATCCTTGATCTGACCGATGCGGCGGATGTCGAGACGCACCGATGCATAGAACTTCAGGGCGTTGCCACCGGATGTGGTTTCGGGGTTGCCGAACATGACACCGATCTTCATGCGGATCTGGTTGATGAAGATGACCAGACAGTTCGAGCGCGAGATGGAGGAGGTCAGCTTGCGCAGCGCCTGGCTCATCAGACGCGCCTGCAGGCCGACATGGGTATCGCCCATCTCGCCTTCCAGCTCAGCCTTGGGAACCAGGGCAGCAACGGAATCGACGACCAGAACGTCGATCGCGCCCGAACGCACCAGCGTATCGGTAATTTCTAGCGCCTGTTCACCGGCATCGGGCTGGGAAATCAACAGATCGTCCAGATTCACACCCAGCTTGCGGGCATAGATCGGATCGAGCGCGTGTTCGGCATCCACGAAGGCTGCAACGCCGCCGGCCTTCTGGGCTTCGGCCACGACATGCAGTGCCAGGGTCGTCTTGCCCGAACTTTCGGGACCATAAATTTCAACGATGCGACCGCGGGGAAGACCGCCGATTCCAAGGCCGATGTCGAGCCCCAGCGATCCGGTCGAGATGGATTCGATTTCCACAATCTGGTCCTGCTGACCCAGACGCATGATCGAACCCTTGCCAAAAGCCCGTTCAATCTGACTCAAGGCGGCATCGAGTGCCTTGTCGCGTTGCATTCCGTTTCCTTCAACCACTTTTAGCGCTGGTGCTGCCGTCATCGACTCTCTCCTTATTTCATATGCGCCTTGTCCAGCGCAACGAATCAAGACGTACAGGGTTTGTTCTCATTTCGCAAGAACTTAAATAGAACAAACCACGATTAGAGCGATAACACGACGCAATTCGGGCTTCTCAAGCTCCGCGCCGAAAGTCTGCGTCTGGGGACAACTTTGGCCGAAACTCACCCGAAGTGATCAACGTGAACGGCGTTCCAGAACCTCGGCCACCTTGGCGGCCAGTTCCGCCAGCCCGAAGGGCTTGGCCAGGAAATCGGCACTGTCGATCGCTTCTGCGCCTGCAGCGTCTTCCGAGTAGCCGGAAATGAAAATCACGGCGATGTCGGGCTGAAGCTTCCGGATGGCCTCAGCCAGTTGCGGTCCACTCAGGCCCGGCATCACCACATCGGTGACCAGCAGGTCAAAGGGCTCGGTACTCGAGGCAATCATGTCCAGGGCAGCTTCCGGGCCATCCGCATCGGACACCCTGTGCCCGCGTCCACGCAATGCGCTGGCCGCAAAACTGCGCACCGCGGCCTCGTCTTCAACCAGCAGAATTGATGCGGCACCGTCTTGCCTGTCGTTCATCGGGGCGGGCGCGCTTTCCTTCAGGGCCGCAATCTCGGTCGTGTTGAGGCGCGGAAGCAGAATACGAAAGACCGTCCCGCCACCGTCGGCCTCCGCGACATCAAGAAACCCATCGTTCTGCTCAACGATCCCGAACACCGTCGCCAGACCCAGGCCTGTTCCCTTGCCGACCTCCTTGGTCGTGAAGAAGGGCTCGAAGACCTTTTCGATCATGTCGGGATCAATGCCCGTTCCCTGATCGGCGACCTCCAGCACGGCATAGGGTCCGCGCGGAGCAATCCCGTTGATCATGTTCCGCCCGTCTTCCAGGGTTTCGGCACAGGTTCCGATGCGAATCACACCGCCATCGGGCATGGCATCGCGGGCATTAAGCACCAGATTCGTGATGACCTGCTCAAGCTGGCTCTGATCGATCCGCACATGGACGGTTTCGCGATCATGATGCACCTCCAGCCGGATCGACTCCCCGATCAGGCGCCGCAACAGATGCATCAGGTCGCCTACCGCCGCTGAAAGCGCCATGACTCTGGGGCGTGGCCGCTGGCGGCGCGAAAAGGTCAGAAGCTGGCGCACCAGCCCCGCAGCACGGCCGGCGTCCTGCTTGATCTGCATGATCTCGCCAAAGGACGGATCCCCGGGCGGGTGCCGCTGCAGAAGCAAATCACAGAACCCGGTGATGGCGGTCAGGATGTTGTTGAAGTCGTGGGCCACGCCGCCTGCCAGCTGCCCCACCGCATGAAGCTTCTGGGACTGCTCGAACTGGGCTTCCAGTGCCCGTCTCGGTGTCGCATCCACGGCATGGAGAATGCTACCCTGGGCCGCTTCACCCGTGCGCTTCAGGCCAGTAACAAACAGCGCTACCGCCCGTTCGTCTTCTCCGATCAGCCGAACCTCGACCGCGTTGTCGATATCGCCGCCCTGCCCGGCATCAGCCAGGTTGCGAATCAGCACCCGCCGGTCTTCGGGCGCGACAAAATCCGCAACAAAGCGCCCCGGGCGTACCTGGCCGGTTGCGCCCAGCAGACGACGGAAGGCCCGGTTCGCCAGAACGATACGGCCGGCTGCATCAACCTGTGCCAGACCCACCGCAGCGCCTTCCAGCAGACCGATCCAGCCACTCGCAAGGTCTTCGCTCTCGGCCCGGCGCATTACACCCAGAGGAGGCTCCAGCCAGGCCAGACCAAAGGACGTTCCGCTCTCCCCTGGATGCAGCGAGACAAAAAGCCTTGTCAGGGCCCCATCTGCCCGCCGCACAGCCAGCGCCTGGGATGTTGCTTCGGGAGGCTCTTCGTCATTCAGGCGTCGCGCAATCGCCCTTCCGATGGCACGGCGCGGCTGGGTGCCGTCGCGCTCATGGCCCAGCCAGACGACCAGCGTTTCGTTGACATAGGTGGGCGCACCATCGTCATCGAGCGCGAACAGGCCAACGGCACCGGTCGTCAGGCCCAAGGCCAGATCCCGCGGCAGTTCCCGGCCATGGGTCTGGGCGGTCAGAACGATGAAGGTAATGGAAACAAGGCCCAGGCCGATCACGACCATGGCCGCGATCAGGGCAACGACGTCGCCCGCTGGAGACTGCAACGCGACAAAGGCGCCCGCGGCTCCGGCCAGGAACAACAGGGCATTGAGAACGGCGATACGAATCGCGGCGCGATGCCGCTCATACAGCCGTTGCTGCCTGGGTAGGTTTGACGCGCGCGCGTCTGTCCCGCCATCGCTCAAGGTTTCAACCTGCAGGGGGCGAGAAAAGGAGTCTCGGCACGTTCGTCGTGGATTGCCATGGCGCAAGCCTGCGGCGGGCAAGGTGCTGCGGGCAAGCGCTAATCAGTCAGGCAATCTTCGGGATCACCGCTCAGTCGTCGCGATAGACCCGTTCGCGGCGTTCGTGGCGTTCCTGGGCTTCCAGGCTCAGGGTCGCGATGGGACGGGCTTCCAGGCGCTTGACGCCGATCGGCTCACCGGTCTCCTCACAATAGCCATAGGTGCCTTCGTCGATCCGGCGCAGCGCTTCATCAATCTTGGAGATCAACTTGCGTTCCCGGTCCCGGGTACGCAGTTCGATGGCGCGGTCTGTCTCGGCAGATGCGCGATCAGCGATATCGGGCTGTGCCGAGGTATCTTCCTGAAGATGGCGGATTGTCTCGGAGGATTCCGCCAGAAGTTCATCGCGCCATTCCAGAAGCTTCTGCTTGAAGTAGGCCTTCTGTTTGGCGTTCATGAACGCTTCTTTTTCCGTGGGTTTATAGCGTCTGGCCCGTTTGGCAGCCATTCACGCACCTCCCTTCTTGTCGTTGCTTCCTGCCCCGTAGCCGGGGTGATTCGCCAATGGCGCGCTGTATAGGTTGGAACGCCAGTGTTCCGCAAGCGTCAGATAACGACAGATTGGCGACATCAGAACAGAATATCCCTCTCTGGCTCCGTTGATGACGGTCACATCCCTCCCCAATGCAGTTTTGTGCCCGGGGCGCTGATGGCGTAAACTTACCGCGACAAGGGGGCTGGGGTATGCGCGTTCTCCTGGTGGAAGACGATCAGATTCAGGCAGAGAGTCTCCGTTTGGTGCTCGAATCCGAGGGATTTGACGTCGATCGGGCCGAATCCGGCGAAGAAGCCGTTGAAATGGCGCGCCTCTACGACTTCACCCTGATCATTCTCGACCTGCTGCTGCCCGATATGGACGGCCACGCCGTTCTCAGACGTCTGCGCGATTCGCGGGTCGAGACACCCGTCATCATCCTTTCGGGCCTGACCGAGCTTGATCACAAGGTGCGCGGCCTGGGTTCCGGCGCCGATGATTATCTCACCAAACCCTTCGCCAAGGACGAGCTGGTCGCGCGCATCCACGCCATTGTCCGGCGTTCGCGCGGTCATGCCGGCTCCAGCATTGATATCGGCCGCTTGACGATTCGCCTTGAGGATCATGTGGCCGAGGTCGACGGCGAACCGGTCAAGCTGACCGGCAAGGAGTTTGGTGTCCTGGAACTGCTGGCCCTGCGCCGCGGTCAGACCGTTACCAAGACCCAGTTCCTCGACCACCTCTATGGCGGCATGGACGAGCCCGACCTCAAGATCATTGACGTCTTTGTCTGCAAGCTGCGCCAGAAGATCGCCCGCCATACCGGCGGCCGCCACTACATCGTCACCGAATGGGGACGCGGATATTCGTTGCGCGACGAAGAATCAGAAGCGGCTTAATTTCAACGAGTTATATGCAATTTCTAAACTAATAAGTCAGATTGAATTCTGCTCGAATTCCAGAACAAGCAGGGCACCCGTTTCATAACCAGACGCAATCCGACCGCCCGCATGTGCCGCCAGCATGGCGCTCCAGTGGGGCTGCACGTCGCGCGGCGTCAGGCCGGACCAATCGCGCTCACCGCTTCCAAAGGCTGCCACCAGGTTTTCCAGATCACCCAGATTGCCGGAAGCCTCGATGCGGGGCTGCGTCCCCGCCTCCAGAACAATTTCCCCGCCTGTGGGCAGGGCATCCACGGCGCAGAGAACCAGGTTCATGCCGAGTCGTGCCAACATGGCTTCCTGCTTACCGCACTCCTCGGCGTTTGCCTGCCAGGTTATCTGGTGACGGCGCCCTTCCAGGTAACGTTGCGTCAGATCGCGCGCTTCGTCCCAGGTCAGGCCGCCACCGGTACCGTAGGCCCGGCGGAAAAAGGCCAGCCGCTGATTGAGTTCATCGCTGGTGGATTGCATCAGGCCCATCGCGGCCTCGACCATGGCCGGGTCTTCGCAGAGCTCCAGCCCGTTGGCCATCGCGCCGGCCGGTCCCACCAGGTCGTGGCACAAACGCGAGCAGATCAGCCCCGACAGCAGGACCGCCTGATCACCTGGCAAGGTTATCCCCGGCATGATTTCCCCTGGTTCCATCCAGCGCTAGTCTGCCACAAACCTGCCGCCACATCAGACGGAAGTTGTCCATGAACCCCTGGATTGTCCCCGGCGCCCTCGTTCAGAACCCGGCTCAGCCCGATTGGGGCCTCGGGCAGGTCCAGTCCTCCATCGGCACCCGCATCACGGTCAACTTCGAACATGCCGGCAAACGTGTGCTCAATTGCGACATCGTGATGCTGGAAGTGGTCGATCCTGAACGTGACTCTTGAGCCGTCATCGGGCATGGTCCCGCCCGAATCCGGTAGGGGGCCGGTCGTCCGCAGACGACACAGGCCTTCGCCCGCACCCGACACGTTTGATGATGTACGAGGAGGTCGATGACGACCCCATCCGGTGATACGAGCAAGCGCCGCCACCCCGGTGCCGGCAAACGCAAGACCAGGTCCACAGCCAAGGGCCGTCAAACCGATCCCTCCGCAGTCCGCGAGATCACCGAACTGCTCGGTGACCGTCCGCGCCGCCGCGACCTTCTGATCGAGCATCTCCACCTCATTCAGGACCGCTACCATCACATTTCGGCGCGCCATCTCCAGGCGCTGGCCGACCTGATGCGCATACCCATGGCCGAGGCCTTCGAGGTTGCCACGTTCTATCACCACTTCGATGTCGTGAAGGAGGGCCAGACCCCACCCGCCCCCATCACCGTGCGCGTCTGCGAGAGCCTTTCCTGTGAGCTGGCCGGCTCCGAGGCCCTGATCGACGCCATCGACGGCAAGCTTGGCCCTGATGTCCGGGTCGTCCGCGCGCCCTGCATGGGCCGTTGCGAATGTGCGCCGGTCGTCAAAGCCGGTCTCAACGATATCAATCATGCCACACCCGAGAACGTCGCTCAGGCGATCGAGGCCGGCGACATCGAAACCCATGTGCCCGACTATCAGGACTTCGATGCCTACAAGGCAGAAGGCGGTTATGCCCTGCTCGCCGATGTCCTCGCTGGCAAACACGAACGCGAAGCGCTGATCGAGACCATGGAAGCCTCCAACCTGCGCGGCCTTGGCGGCGCAGGCTTTCCTGCTGGTCGCAAGTGGAAGTTCGTGCGCATGGAGACCCAACCCCGCGTCATGGCCGTCAACGGCGATGAGGGCGAGGTCGGAACCTTCAAGGACCGCTTCTATCTCGAGCGCAAACCCCATCAGTTTCTCGAAGGCATGCTGATCGCTGCCTGGGTCGTCGAAGCAACAGACGTCTACATTTACCTGCGCGACGAATATCCCGGTGTGCGCACCGCACTGGAAACCGAAATCGCCAGGGTCCGCGAGGCCGGCTTCGACAGCGCCACCACCATCCATATCC
>CALIUG010000121.1 GCA_938048755.1 uncultured Alphaproteobacteria bacterium | reverse complement strand
ATCTCTTCCGGCTCATCTCTTCCTCCTCCCGTGGAGTTCAGATTAGCCGGACTCGCTCATTCAGCATGGACCAGTTTTAGGGGAGCAGGTCACGACGACATCTCCGTCTTCCAGTTCATGGGCAAATCGGACTTGGCCGACCAGGCCGGGTGAGACGTCGCGGCCGTTGACCAGGATCAGGAAGATCTCGCGTTCGGGTACGTCGAGATCACGCACGACATCGCCCAGCGTGGTTCCCGCGGGATAGGCGCGTGGTGTGCCCAGAACATCCTGACCGCAGTAGCGCGTCATCGAATTGAACGCCTTGATCTCGATGGTAATGGCGCCCTGGGAGCGGTTATGGCCGATGGCTGGAGCGGTCTGCATGATCACGAATCGGTTGATACAGAGAGCCTTCAACCAAGCATCTCCTTCAGGTCCGGTCGTTGTCCTGGATCAAAGCGCCTGCACACACCTTGTGCGGCATCGCAGTCAATCGTCCTGATGTTCGGCGATGAAGCGGATAGGTGTGACATCAAGGTCTGTCGTCGCGTTCCGTAGCGCCCTGTGTGACTCGTGTGGTCCCCCCCCAGGGCCACGACATCGGACGACCCGACCGCAAGAAACTTCGACCTGTGTTGTGTTCGTGCATGTCCTGACTTGGCGAAGCAACCGGCGTCGGGCATAAGATCGCGCAGGAAACCACGTGACGGGGCGGGATGATGGATTTCGAGATCATGCTGGCGCATCTCCAGCGGCTGGTGGAACAATCCCTGCCGCTTTGGGACCTGCCGGAAGGCACCACGGCGACACTGATGAACGTGTCGGAGAACGCGACCTACCGGCTGGATGCGCCTGATGGATCAAAGACCGTGCTGCGCGTCCATCGCGAGAATTATCATACGCTCAACGGCATCCAGACCGAGCTGGACTGGCTCCATGCCCTGCAGAACGACGCCGGGATCATCACGCCCCAGGCCATTGCCGGACGTGACGGCAGGGAAATCCAAGAAGACATTGTCGATGGTTTGCCGGTCAAACGGCAGATGGTGCTGTTCGAATTCATCGACGGCATCGAACCCAGTGAAGACCACGACCTGATCGAACCCTTCCGCAGGCTGGGTGAGGTCGGTGCCCTGCTGCACCATCATGCCATGGGCTGGAAGCGTCCGGCCTATTACGAACGCCTGGTCTGGGACCATGAGCATGTCGCGGGTCCCAATCCGAACTGGGGCAACTGGCGTGACGGGCCGATCAGCGATCCAGCCCACATCGCACAGTTCGAACGGCTGGAACGCGGCATGGTGGAACGCCTGAACCGTTATGGTCGAGGCCCCGAACGCTTCGGTCTGGCCCATGCCGACCTGCGTCTGGCCAATCTGCTGCTGGTCGGTGACAGCACCCGGGTGATCGACTTCGACGACTGCGGCGATGCCTGGTTCCTCTATGACCTGGCGACAGCACTGACGCTGATCGACAACATCGAGGCAACGCCTGCACTGGTCGAAGCGTGGCTGGACGGTTATGCGCGGCATCGGCAACTCGACGATGATGACCTGGCTGCCATCGCAAGTCTGATCATGATGCGCCGTATCGCGATGATGGCCTGGTTCGGCACGCACCCGGATACGACGCTGGCGCAGGATCACCGCGATCCGTTCCCCTCCGAAACCTGCGAGATGGCTGAGGCATACCTTTCCTGTGAACCCTCTGCCGACAACATCCTCCCCTGGGCCTGATCGCTGACCGCACAGGCCTTGCCTCTGCTCTCTCCATCGTCGACCATGGGGCAACAACAGGCGGGGACACCATGGCCAGAACGACCGGATTTCTCTTCAACGAACTCTACATGTGGCACAACACCGGCATGGCCGCGTTGTGGTATCCCGCCGGCCTGAAGGTCCAGCCGGGCGAACATGCCGAGAATGCCGAGACCAAGCGGCGTCTGCGCAACCTGATGGATGTGTCGGGCATTCTCGACCAGCTCACCGATATCAAGGCGCGACCGGTGACCGATGAGGAAATCCTGCGGGTCCACACGCCCGACTATCTGGCGGGGATCAAGGAAGGCTCCGCGGCTCACGGCGGCGATGCGGGTGAGGCGACGCCCTACGGACATGGCAGCTACGAGATTGCCTGCCTGTCGGCGGGCGGCACCGTGGCCATGGTGGATGCGGCTGTGGGCGGAAGTATCGACAACGGCTATGCCCTGGTGCGCCCGCCCGGTCACCACGCTGAACCCGATATCGGACGCGGCTTCTGCATCTTCAGCAACATCGGTATCGCGGTACATCACGCGCGTCATGTCCATGGCATCAAACGTGTCGCCGTGGTCGACTGGGACGTGCATCACGGCAACGGCACCCAGCGCGTCTTCTATGAAGATCCCAATGTGCTCACGATCTCGATCCACCAGGACAACTGGTACCCTGTCGATTCCGGTCATATCGACCAGACCGGAGAAGGCGAGGGCAAAGGTACCAACATCAACGTGCCGTTGCCGCCGGGGTCCGGGTGTGAGGCCTACATCGGCACCTTCGAACGCGTCGTGGCGCCCGCCCTGCGCCGCTTCAAGCCGGAGATGATCATCATCGCATCGGGCTTTGACGCCTCGATCTATGATCCCCTGGGGCGCATGATGGTAACCAGCACGGCTTATCGCAAGATGACCCGGATCATGCTGGAGCTGACCGACGAAATGACCGGCGGCAAGCTGATCCTGACCCATGAAGGCGGCTATTCCGCCGCTTACGTTCCCTATTGCGGACTAGCCGTGATGGAAGAGCTTTCGGGCATCACGTCTTCCATCGAAGATCCGTTTGCCGAGATCGTCGATGGTTCCGGCGGCCACCAGCTCTATGCCCATCAGGACGACGTGATCAAACAGGCTGCATCCCTGGCGGATGCAGTACCTCCGGGATGATCGTTCGTCGGATTCTCGCCTTTGCCGCCGTTCCGGCACTGGTTGGCCTCATGTCCGGACCCGCGCACGCGATCACCAAGGACTGGTGTGTCTTTGCCGTTGAATCGCATGCCATCGAGGTCAGCGAAGCCGTGGTCGATGCCTACCGCGTTGCCTGGAGAGTCGGGCGTTCACGGATGCGGAACGTGGCATGGTGATCCATCAGCGCGGTCTGGTGCATCAGCAACTCGACGACCAGGAAAGTGCCATTGCAGACTTTGACACGGCGCTGCCTCTGGTACCCGAACCGCACGTTACCTATGCGGCGCGCGGCACATCCTATCTGCTGTCAGATCGCATGCCCCTTGCGATTCGGGACCTCTCCGAGGCCATCGAACGGGCGCCGGGAGTATGGGCCTACTGGTACTTCCGCGGCATTGCCCATGAAGCAAACGACAATCCTCAGGCGGCGCTTTCCGACTATGAAAACGCGGCATGGCTGGAGCCGTCGAACGCGGAACTCATGACCCACAAGGCGAACCTGCGCGCCGACCTGGGCGACTATGAAGGGGCGGTTGAAGATCACAGCATGGCCATCAAGCTTGATCCCGACAATGCCTCGTCCTTGAACGGGCGGGCCTGGAACCTCTATCTGCTCGAACGGAATCTTGATGGGGCGCTTGAGGATGCACGCCGCGCCAACGCCCTTGAACCTGACGCCTTTCACATCACAGACACGATGGCGCATGTGCTGTCCGGGCTTGGCCGCAGGGAAGAGGCGATGACCTGGTTCGACCGGGCTTTTGAGCTTGGGGGCGAGTGGGCAATCACCTGGTACCAACGCGAGCTCGCAGCCAAGGGGTATTACACCGGCGCCATCGACGGTCAGGCCGGTCCACAAACCCGATCGGCGATGGAAGCCTGCGTGCGTGACGATTGCCGTCTTCTGGCCGGCTCAGAGCCTTGAGCAACCGATGACGCAGTGCCGCGGCATCGGTCACCGCTTTGGATGTGCCTGTTGCGCACCGTATCTCTGGGCGTTGAGTGGTCCGCGCAACGGCCTTGCTTCCAGGCGTGGTGTCCTGGCTGCGGCACTGGCCGGTTCCGCGTTGATGCTGGGCGGCAGCGGAACCGTGGAGCGTGATGCTGGAACGAATGCTGTTCGCCGGAATGCCTCTGCACTGCCGCTTGGTGTCCTGCTGGCGCAGGCGGCAGGCGGTGGCGGTGCGGATCGCATCTATCGCAACGGCGCCATCATCACCATGGATGCTGCGCGACCAGCGGCACAGGCCGTGGCGGTGGGGGAAGGGCGTATTCTGGCGGTCGGTGACGATGCCGACGTCATGGGTCTTGCCGGATCGGGCACGGAGATCGTCGATCTGGATGGCGCAACCATGCTGCCGGGGCTGGTGGATGGCCATGGTCACGTCGCCAATGCCGGTCTCTATCACGGCTTTGCCAATCTCCAGCCGTCGCCCGCCGGCCCCGGCGATTCGATTGGTGCCTTGCAGGCCTCGCTGCGCAGGCAGATCGAAGCGGACGGTCTGTTTGACGGCTGGCTGCTGGGTGCGGGATACGATGAGTCCCTGCTGGCCGAGCACCGTCATGTCACCCGTGACGACCTGGATGCGGTCGCTGACGACATTCCCATTTTCGTCTGGCATGTCTCGGGCCATTTCGGCTCAGCGAACAGTCTGGCCCTGAGGCTGGCGGGCATTGATGCAGGCACGGATGACCCTTCCGGCGGTATCATCCGCAGGCGCGCCGGTTCACGCGATCCTGACGGCGTGGTCGAGGAGCATGCGCTTTACCTCTTCCGTGATGCCATGCCCCGATTCGACGGCGAACGGCTGATCGACCTGCTGGACAAGGCACAGGAAAGTTATGCGCGCTGGGGCATCACCACGGCTCAGGACGGTGCCAGCAGCGCGGATGAAGTTGCCCTTCTCCAGCGTGCGGCAGCGGCAGGCCGGCTTGATCTTGATATCGTGGCCTACCCCATGGTCCTTGATCCTGGGGAACTGGAGGGTCTCACGCCACCTCAGGGCTATGACAACGGGCTGCGCATTGGTGGTGCCAAACTTGTGCTGGACGGATCACCCCAGGGCAAGACCGCGTGGATGACCGAACCCTATGTCAGCCCGCCTGAGGGATGGCCGGCTGATTATGTTGGTTACCCTCTGCTCGAAGACGATGTTGTCGACGCGCTGGTGGATGGCCTGTTTGCGCGCGGCTGGCAGGTGCTGGCCCATTGCAATGGCGACAGGTCAGGCGATCAGTTCCTTGATGCCGTCGAGAAGGCAACCCGCAAGCACGGCATGGCGGACCGTCGTCCGGTGATGATCCATGCCCAGACCGTGCGCGAGGATCAGCTGGATCGCATGAAGGTGCTGGGCGTGATGCCGTCCTTCTTTGTGGCGCACACCTTCTACTGGGGCGACTGGCACCGTGATGGGGTGTTCGGGCCCGAGCGCGCTCATCGTATCAGCCCAACGCGTTCCGCACTGGCACGCGCCATGCCCTTTACCGTGCACAACGACTCCCCTGTGGTGCCATCAGACAGCTGGCGTTTGCTGTGGTCTGCGGTCAATCGCGTGACGCGCAGCGGCCAGGTGCTGGGGGATGACCAGCGTATCGATGTGCCCACCGCCCTCCACGCCATGACCCTGGATGGCGCCTTCCAGCACTTCGAGGAAACGGACAAGGGCAGCATCACACCGGGCAAACGCGCTGATCTCATCACCGTATCGGATGATCCCGCAACCCTGCCGCCCGAACGGCTGAAGGACATCGTGACCATGGAGACGATCAAGGATGGCCACGTGATCTACCGGGCTGCCTGATCATGGAGCCTGTCGTTCGTCTTGAAGCGGCCAGTGACCGGAAGGCAATCCACGCCCTGGTTACTGCTGCCTTTGGTCAGCTCGACGAGGCCGATCTGGTGGAGCGCTTGCGTGATGCAGGCGCGTTGACTGTCTCCGTTGTTGCGACGGTTTCGGAGGCTGTCGTTGCCCATGCCTGCGTGAGCCCCATGGCGGCTTGTGAGGACGGTGGGCTTGCGGGTGTCTTCGCGCTAGCACCGGTCTCGGTTTTGCCGGATGCGCAGGGGCAGGGGTTGGGCACCCTGGTCACGCAGGCAGCCATCGACCGGATGCGCGCGCGGGATGCCATCTGCCTCACGGTTTTGGGGGATCCTGCGTACTACCAGCGGTTTGGATTTGAACCGGCCTCAGCCCATGGTCTTCATGTGGATGCGGGCGATTTCGGTGACGCCTTCAGGGTTCTGGCTCTGGGTACCACTGGAATCCCCTTGGGAACCTATCGCTGGCACGCTGCCTTTGCCCCGTTGCTTGAAGGCTAGGCAGTTCGGACAGGTCAGGCCGGCAGATCCACAACAGGGTTTGTTGCGTCCATGGTTACATGAGCGACCTCGGCATCGAACCAGATGCGCAGCAGTCGTTCCAGGTCGTCGATCGCAGCGTTGATATCCCCGGCACCCAGGCTCTGGATCGTGACCACAGCCCGTTTCGTTTCGATCGTCACGGGGCTGCGGATGTCCTGGTACCAGTTCCAGCGGCGGCACAGCACCTTTCTGTCATCGGCATAGATGATCTCGCCGGACTTGGGCGGATCGTTCCGGGGCGGCTGCTGGCCCAGGGCAAAAAACGTGTCGCCCTCGCGCGCTTCGCGGAAACAGACGTCGCCCACCAGCTTGTCACGGTCGTCGGCGCCCAGGGGAAAGACATGCTTGAGCGAGACGGCGTTATAGGCATCCACAAAGGGGTGGATCTGCGCCATCTTTCCGTCGCGCCGGACCTTGCGGATAAGTCGCTCGACCGAGCAGCGATAGCTCGTCTTCCTCACGCCGAACGCCTTGTAGGCTTCCCGCCAGACAGAGACGCCGGGAATCTCGCCCATGCCCTTGTCGCCATGAAGGGCCAGTGAGTCTGCCTCGATGGCAGCAATCTCGTCTGCCAGTCCCTGTGGCACGGTTTCGGGTGCCACGATGTTGTTGGCGGTGACGACCGCGACCTGGAGGTCGGGGAAGCGCTCGATGATGGTATCGATCCTGGCTTGCACGGAAAAGGGCCCTCATGAATCTGAGGACCCTTCGTGCAGGAGTGGCGGCCTTTCTTCAAGGCCGGCACGCAAACATGCTTATTCCGCGCCCTGTTTCTCCAGATCCGCGTCGAGTCTGGCCATCAGTTCGCGCTTGCCGTCCTCATCGAGCTTCTTGATCTCGTTGTTGAGCACACCTTCGTTGGGGACCTGATTCCAGTAATCGAGGGATTCCATGCCGAGCAGGGCGGCCTTGCCGACGAACTGACGCAGGACCTCGTTGGTCGGACCCATGACCCAGCCGGCCTTGCCGTCACGCAGCAGGCGTTCGAGGCCCAGGGAGGTCTTGTAGCCGCTGCCGCCGCAGGCCTGGAGCATCTTGTCGAGCACGTTGTAGACGTTCTTGCAGGAGATGAACTTCGACATCCAGGTCCAGTGCAGCAGTTCCGTGCGCGGCGTCCAGTCGGGCTCACGTCCGTGGCGGGTCCAGTCGCAGTTGTCGGTCGCCTGGTCGAGCGCCTGGGCGACGCCGAACGTGTAGAGGCGCGAGGCCTCGGTATCCATCAGGCATTCGCCGACATAGTCCTGAATGGTCGGGTAATCAGCCACACGCATGCCGACATCCTTGTGCACCTTACGGGTTGTCTGACCCTTGGCAATGTCCATCGCGGCAAGGGCAATGCCGTTGTAGGACGCGGCAAACATGGTGAGGCCGATGGGATCGAGCGCTTCGTCGTTCGACGTGGCGCCGTCACCTGGAAAGCCCACCATGCGGTGTTTGTTGACCTCGACGCCGTTGATCTCGATGGGACCGGACTGGTTGCCGCGCATGCCCATGGCGCTCCAGTTGCTCTCACCGGTGACGATTTCATCCTTCATCACCAGAAAGACGGAGAGGTTGGCGAAGTCACCGTTGAAATCCGGGCTGGAGGTCTGGGCGACATAGAAATCGGCAAAGCCGCCGGAAGTCGTCCAGGAAGACTTCTTGTGAACCCGCCAGCCGTCTTCGGTTTTCTCGGCCTTCGAGGCCATGGGATACCAGAAATGCGAACCGGTCTCCGGGTCGGAGTAGGAGGCGGTGCCGATGAAGACATCATCGTTCAGGCGGCGCAGAACCGCTTCGATCTCGGGGTTGCCTTCAGCGCGGAAGAGCAGGGCAGACACCGAAAGCAAATGCATGGTGTAAACCAGCGCCGTCGAGGGACAGCCATAACGCCCGATGATTTCAAGCACCATGGCGACACAGACGTGATTCTGGCCAAGTCCGCCATACTTCTTGGGCACATGGAGCGCCAGAAGGCCCAGTGAGGCGAGCGCTTCCATATTGCGGCGGGGGTATTCATAGGTCTGATCGAATTCGATGGCGTTGGGATGCAGCGTGCTGTTGCACAGCGCGATGAGCTTTGCGCGCAGTTCCTTCTGTTCTTCGGTCAGGAACCAGTCTGGATCCCATTCCGCGCCGATGCCCTTGAATTCTGTTGCTTCCGCCATGGTATTGCTCCCCGGGTATGCCATGTTTGTAAGATAAGCATGCAGCCTGTGGCCTTGCCTTGCGCCATGTCAAAAAAAAGGGGGTTGAACCATGGAAAACGGAACTGTCAAAGGCATGCTGTTTGATGTTTTTGGTACGGTCGTGGATTGGCGTCGGGGTATCGCACGTGATGTTGCAGCCTACTTTGCGCCGCGAGACCTTGCGGTCGACGCGGATGCCTTTGCGGATGCCTGGAGGGCGCAGTACCAGCCATCCATGGAAAAGGTGCGCGAAGGGGCAAGAGGTTATGTGCCTCTTGAGATTCTTCATCTGGAGAATCTGGAAGTTACACTGGATGCATTCGATCTTTCCGGGAAGGTCGATGAGGCCGGACGCACGGAACTCAACAAGGCCTGGAACCGTCTGCCGCCTTGGCCCGACAGTGTGGCGGGCCTTACCTCCCTCAAGGCCCGTTATGCCATTGCAACTTGTTCAAACGGCTCCATTGCCCTGATGCTGGCACTCGCACGTTATGGCGGGTTGCCCTGGGACGCCCTGTTGGGTGCGGAGATTGCCCAGTCCTATAAACCGATGCCTGGGGTTTATCTGGCTTCGGCCGCGGCGATGGGATTTGCACCCGGCGAGGTGATGATGGTCGCGGCCCATAACGACGATCTCGATGCCGCACAGAGTGCAGGTCTCAGAACCGCCTTTGTGCACCGTCCCACTGAGCACGGCCCGGAGCAGGCGACAGATCTGGAACCGACCGGGGCCTGGGACTTCGTGGCCAATGATCTCGTTGATCTGGCACGTCAGCTCGATGCGTGAGCTCTAGAGAACGGAGCTTGCCGCACGCGCAACGCGCATGCCTTCGCTGGCGGCGCCGTGAACAAGGGAAAACTGCGTGAGCGAGGTCGCCTCGCCGGCAAGGAATAAACGGTTGCCCCAGGGCTCCTGAAGCGCCGCTCTTGCCCAGGCGCCACCGGTTTCGGCCGCGGCATAGGATCCCAGCGTCCAGGGGTCTGAGCCCCAGCGTGTGCAAAGGCTGGCGATGACCCGATCCCGGACGTCGGCTCCGATCCCCAGCGCAAGGGCATCACACAGCAGTTCGACCGCGACATCGTCGGATTGCTGCTCCAGGTTCAGGGCGAGCTTGTTGCCGACATACCCCAGTGCAACGTTCTCACCGACGAGCCGGGTCATGATATAGATGTGATCATCTTCCGAGACGAAGCGACCAAAGGTGGGCGGGCACGTTTCGCCAAAGACATCGTCGTCAAACTGTATCGCAATCCGGTTCACGACCCCCATGGGCAAACAGGCGAGCGCTTCGCGGGTCCTGCTGGGCATGGGGCTGGCGTAGTGGATCGTGTCGGACGCCAGGACTCCCACCGATGCTGTCAGGATCACGGCCTTTGCTGCAACCACATCGTGTCCCAGATCGAGCTCGATTCCGCGATCATTCCAGTCGAGAGCCCGAACCGGTGTGTTCACCATGACATCGGAGACATCAGCCCAGGCCTGCATAAGCCGACCCATGCCTTCGCGCACCTGATGGACGGTCTCGCCGTGAAGCAAGTTTGCCTGATCGACAGCCGACGTTCTTTCCATCGGCAAGCCATTCAGCATGGCTATCCAGGAGGCCAGGATCGGGAACCAGGATGACGTCGTGCCTGCCACTTCGGCGATCGACCGGTCGGGGGCGGAGGGGTCGAAAGAGCCAATGGCCGTCATGGCCGCGTCGTTGAATGCAAGCCGGGCGCTGTTCTCATCCTGGGTTTCCCAGCGTTCACCCAAGAGCATCGGCATCTCGGGGCCGGGAAACGTCTGATCACTCGTGTCGAAGCCCAGGTTCCTGGCAGCCTCCAGAAGGAAGTTGTCGCCGTCGTTGGAGATCCAGAAGCCCCCGAGATCGTACGGAAACCCAAAGGTCGCCTCATCACACACGGTGCGTCCGCCAATGACCGGCTTGGCTTCCAGCACGATGTGCGGCACACCGAGAAGGCGTAGCTCCCTGGCAGCAGCCAGCCCCGCAGCACCGGCTCCGACAACCGCGATCTCGGTGTTGATGGTCACGGGTTCAGGTCAGACCTTCGGACGCCTGGAAGGCTTCGTGTACCAGGGGTCGGCTTCTTCAACGGCTGCGCCGATCTGGAACACGGTGGGGTCGTCATAGGTACGCCCGACGATCTGCAGACCTGTCGGCACATCCTTGCGATCGTGGCCCGAGGGCACGGAGAGCACCGGGCAACGTGACATGATGTTGAAGGGGTAGGTCATGACCCAGCCCAGGAAGGGATCAACCTCCTTGCCGTTGATCTTGATTGTCTCCGTTGTGGGGCTGAAGTCCGCCGGAACGGCAGAGATGGCGTTGGTCGGGCACACCAGCGCATCGTACTTCTCCATGATCGGGCCCAGCGTGTCATACATCTCGCCGGCAACATCCAGGCTTTCGATGTAATCCATCGCTGTCGTGCGTGCGCCGAAATCGCCGAACCATTCGGCGTAGGGCGTCATTTCATGACGATGGCTGCGCATGACCTCGGCCAGCGTGCCGCCGAACAGGTGGGCGAGATAGTTCACGGCGGCGGTGAGGGTCTTCCAGGTCCACTGCAGGTCAACTTCCTCAACAATGGCTCCGGCATCACGGAGCTTTTGCACGGCCGCCTTGGTGTTCTTCTGCACGTCCTTGTCGACTTCGCAGTAACCAAGATCCATGGAGAGTGCGATCTTCATGCCCTTGATGGGTTTGTATTCCAAGGGCAGCCGCATCTTGGGTTTTAGCGTGGCGATGTCCCTGGGGTGAGGGCCAGCCATGACGTTTTGAAGCAGGGCGCAATCAGCCACTGAGCGGGCCATGGGTCCGGGATGGCAGTAGAAATCGAGATTGAAGATATGGCCCTGCGGGTTGCGGCCATAGGGCGGCTTGAAACCGACCACGCCGGAGCAGGATGCCGGGATGCGGATGGACCCGCCGATATCCGAGCCTGTTCCAAGGGGGGCTGCGCCGGCTGCAAGGGTGGCGCCTGTACCGCCGGATGATCCGCCCGGCGTGTAGTCGAGATTCCAGGGATTGCGGGTCACGCCCCAGAGTTTGGTATGCGTGAACCCGGCACAGGAAAACTCCGGCGTGGTGGTGCGCGCATGCATGATGGCGCCGGCATTGAAACAGCGCTCCACGATGTAGCTCGTCTCATCGGCGATGGCGTCCTTGAACGCGATGCATCCGGAAGAAGAGGGCAGGCCCTTGATGCCTTCCTCATCCTTCACGGCCAGCGGCAGACCCTCGAGCGGGCGTGTGCGTGCGCCCCTGGCAAACTTCGCCTCGGCTTTCTTGGCGGCGTCGCGGGCCTCGTCATAGAAGGTCTGGCTGAAGCTGTTGATTTTAGGCTGCACCTTGTCGGCGCGCTTTATCACGGCATCGAGAAGCTCCACCGGCGACAGCTTCTTCTTCTTGAAGAGGTCGAGCGCTTCGACGGCGCCCATGTAATGCAGGTTTGACGTTGCCATGATTATTTCCCCTTCTTTCGGGTTGTCGCGAGTTTGGGTCTGCGGGCGGGCCGTGTGAACCAGGGATCGGCTTCCTCGATGGCGGCGCCTATACGGAAGACCTTGGCGTCCTCATAGGCTGGCCCGACGATCTGCAGGCCGGTCGGTACACCGTTTCGGCCCTTGCCGCTGGGAACGGAAAGCACCGGGCAATGGCCAAGAACATTGAACGGCCAGGTCATGACCCAATCGAAGCCGGGCTCGACTTCCTTGCCGTTGATTTCGACATGCCCGGTGACCGGGCAATGATCTGCCGGCACGGCAGGAATCGCTGTCGTCGGGCAAATGAGGACCTCGTAGCGTTCGAGCAGGGGACCCAGGGTGTCGTACATGATGCCGACCATGCGCTGGGCTTCCAGGAAATCAGCCGCCGTCGAATCCCGGGCGCGATCAACCAGAAATTCCACATAACGTGTGAGCTCGTGGCGATGGCGGCGCAGCATGGGCCCTAATGCACCACCGAAGATGTGGCCCAAATGGCCGAAGGCCGCTGTCTTGACCGAAGGCGTCCAGCCCAGATCGACCTCCTCGACGATGGCGCCGGCGTCGCGCAATTTGGCGACTGCATCCATGGTGTTTTTCTGCACCTCTTTAGAGACCTCGATAAAACCAAGATCCATGGAAAGCGCGATCTTCACACCATTGAGGGATTTGAAGGTGGTGGGCAGGGTGAGCTTTGGCCGCAAGGATGCGATGTCGCGGGGATGCGGTCCGGCCATGACGTTCTGCAACAGGATGCAGTCCGAAACAGAGCGGGCAAGCGGACCCTCGACCGCATAGTGGTCCATGTTGAAGATGCGACCCTCGGGATTGCGACCATAGGGTGGTTTGAACCCGACCAGTCCGCAGGTCGATGCCGGCACACGGATGGAGCCGCCGATATCCGAACCGGTTCCGATAGGCGCAACGCCGGCTGCCACGGCCGAAGCTGTGCCGCCGGAACTGCCGCCCGGTGTATAGTCCGGGTTCCAGGGGTTGCGGGTCACGCCCCAGAGTTTGGAGTGGGTGATGACGGCGCTGGAGAACTCCGGCGTGGTGGTGCGCGCATGCATGATGGCACCCGCGTCAAAGCAGCGTTCAACGACAGCCAGGGTCTCATCGGCGACATGGTCTTTAAGCGGCAGGCTGCCGCTGGTCGCTGGCAGGCCGGCAATCGTGGCTTCTTCCTTCAACACAAGCGGCACACCTTCGAGCGCACCGGTTGCCTTGCCCTTTGCATAACGTGATTCTGAGGCTTTGGCCTTTTCGCGTGCTTCCTCGAAATGCAGATTGCTGAAGGGGTTGAGGCTGGGCTTGACCGCCTCGGCACGCTTGATTACCGCGTCCATCATCTCAACCGGCGAGAGCTTCTTTGCCTTGAAGAGCTGTAGCGCTTCGGTTGCGCCCATCCAGGTAAGATCGGTTGTTGCCATGTCAGGTTCCCCCTCTTTCAGGGAAGGATCGTAAGCGCTCCTCTTCACAAGTCGAGCAAGAAGATTGCTCCTGATGGCTCAAGCAACGAGACTGGTGCCCATGATGCAGGAATCGATTCAGAACCGGTTTGTGCTTGCCGCCCGGAAACTGGCACCGGTGTTTGCGGACCGCGCCGCGGGCTGGGATCAGAGCCGAGAGTATTGCTGGTCCAATGTCGCCGATCTGGCGGGTGCCGGGCTGATGGGCATGAGCATTCCGTCGCAGTATGGCGGGCAGGGGGCTTCCTTTCACGACGTGGTTCTGGTGGTCGAGGAGATCGCGAAAGCCTGCACCCTGTCGGCGCGCATCGTGGTCGAGGCCAATATGGGCGGCATCAGCGCCGTCATGGCCTATGGGAGCGAGGAGCAGAAAACCTTCTGTGCGCCCCTTGTGCTTTCCGGCGACAAACCCGCCATCTGCATCACCGAACCGGATGCGGGCAGCGCCGCGAACGCCATGACGACGACGGCCCGCAGGTCCGGAAACAACTATACCCTCAATGGTACCAAGCACTGGATCACCGGCGGCGGTGTTTCCAGATTGCATCTGGTCTTTGCCCGTGTGCTGGATGAAGGCGGCTCGGATCTGGGGATTGGTGGTTTCATCCTGCATCACGATCCCAAACGCGGGATTGTTGCGCCCGGGTTCGAGGTCGTGCGCCACGAGCGCACCATGGGCTTGTGCGGCATGCCCGAAGCGGAACTACAGTTCACCGATGTCGTGATCGACGAGGCCATGGTGCTGAAACCGCCGTCAGGATTCGGCCGCGGGTTTGCGGACCTGATGACGGCCTACAACAGCCAGCGCGTCGGGGCAGGCACGATTGCCATGGGTGTGGCTGCCGGTGCCCTGGAGCACGCCAGCTGTTACATGAAGGAACGCGAGCAGTTCGGTCGCCCGATCGCCGAGTTCCAGGGCCTGCAGTGGAAGCTGGCCGAAATGGACGCCAAGGTGCATGCCTCGCGTCTGCTGTTGCATGAAGCGGCGCGCACGCTTGGGCCCGAGGGCTTTCCTGACATGACCTTTGCCGCACGGGCCAAGATGTTTGCCTCCGAAGCCGCCATCGAGGTTGTCAGCGATGCCCTGCAGATGTTCGGCGCGCGTGGCTATGGCGCTGAGGAACCGCTGGAGCGCATGTATCGTGACGTCAGGATGTTTACCATCGGCGGCGGCACGGCCCAGATCCTGAAGACCCAGGTTGCCGGCAAGCTTCTGGGTATCCGTACGCCGCAAACCCGTGACGGTTACAGCAACCAGAAGTAGGACGCCGCTCCATGCCCTTGCCTGGTCCCACAACCGATCTTGATCACGCCGAGAACGATCTTTTTGATCATGGCTACTGCATCGTTGCCGATGTGCTTTCGCAAACCGAGATCGTCGGTTTGCGGTCACGACTGGAAGAGCAGGCCGCTGCCGAGAGAGAGGCGGGCCTTGCCTATGAGTTTGGCGAGCTTAGCCGGGATACCGGCGGCGAGAATTTCACTGTGCGTGCTGATGCGTCCACGATGGGCCCGAAACATCAGTTCGTCGGCGTCTTGATCAACAAAGGTGCTGTCTTCCGCGATCTTGTGCTGCATCCCGTGGCCGACCGCCTGGCAACGGCCCTGTTGGGTGCTGATTGGGTGCTGTCGGCCTATGACTCAAGCCTGGTGCGTCCCGGCGGTCCGCAACAGGCGCTCCACACCGACCAATGGTGGATGCCGCGTCCGCAGCGACGCGATCAGCGCCAGCGGCCAGCGGGCGATATTCGTCGCGGCGAGTTCTATGGCGATGATGACGGAGAGCCCGACCGGCTGATCACGCCAGCCGTGTCCTGTACCTCGGCCTGGACCCTGAGCCCCTTCACAGCCGAGAACGGTGCAACACGGGTCGTGCCGGGCAGTCACCTGTCGGGACAGGAGCCGGACCCGGCCCGCGACTATGACAACGAAGCCGTCAGTATCGAGGCACCAGCGGGATCGTTCATCCTCTGGGACGCGCGTCTATGGCACGGCATGGGCAAGAACCGCAGCGACGCCGAACGTGCCGGACTCTACACGGTCTACAACGCGCCGATGTCGCGCACGCAGATCAACTGGCAGGTCGCGCTGTTGCCGCAGGTACGGGCCGAAGCCTCACCGGAACTTCTGGCGCGGCTGGGCTTCAAAGTCTGGGGCGGTTACTACGGGCGCGTCGGCGCAGCCGATGGCGACATGATCAGCGAAGCCGAAGTGATCGGTGAACTTGGCTGATCAGATCAGCCCGTCAGGCAAAGCCTTGCCGCGGCATCGATGATGGCTTGCGCATCAATCCCGTGGACCCGGTGGATGTCGGGGATGTCGGCGCTGCGCCCGAAGTCTTCGACGCCCAGCGACTGGATGCGGTGACGTCTGACGCCGGCCATCCAGGACAGGGTCGCGGGATGTCCGTCCAGCACGGTGATGAGGCCTGCCTGACCGGGCAGCCGTGCCAACAGGGATTCAACGTGGCTGGTGCCGGTGTCCTGTCCGGCACGACGGTGGCGTCGGGCATGGTGCCAGCCTTCCATCAGGTGATCGGCCGAGGTGGCCACCAACAGGCCGACGCCGGACATGTCCTCGCTCAGCGCGGCGTGGGCCTCGCGCGCCTCGGGAAGCATGGCGCCCATGGTGACGATGGCGATTTCGGTTTCCGGCCCCGGCGCTTCCATCCAGTAGCCGCCTGCCAGAATGTCGTTGCGCAGGGCAGGGGTCATCTCGCGACTGATCTGATCGACGGGCCGTGTCGAGAGACGCAGATAGATCGAACCGCCTTCATCGGCCTGCATGTGCTCGAAGCCCCAACGCATGATGGCAGCCAGTTCATCGGCCTGGCCGGGTTCGAAGCTGGAAAGACCGGGCTGGCCCAGGCCGATCAGGGGTGTGTAGATCGACTGATGCGCACCGCCTTCCGGGGCCAGCGTGACACCGGCCGGCGTGGCGACCAACATGAAACGGCTGTCCTGGTAGCAGGCATAGTTCAGCGCATCGAGGCCGCGGCTGATGAAGGGGTCGTAAAGCGTGCCGATGGGAAGCAGGCGCGAACCAAACAGGCTGTGCGAGAGGCCCATGGCAGCCAGCGTGAGGAAGAGATTGTTTTCGGCAATGCCCAGCTCGATGTGCTGGCCGCTCTGGCTGACATCCCAGGACTGGGCCGACATGACCTTTTCCTCATGGAAGATGTCAACATGGTTGCGCCGGTCGAACATGCCCCGTCGGTTGATCCATGGCCCCAGATTGGTCGAGACCGCGACGTCGGGTGAGGTCGTCACAATGTGATCGGCAAGCTCCGTATCGCTGCGCGCGATGTCGTTGAGGATATTGCCGAACGCCTGCTGCGTGGAGATACGGTCCTCATGTTTGTAGGACAGGGCATCAGGCACCGGGACAGCGGGAGCGATACGCCGGCGCGGATACTCCTGGGCAAAGGGCACGTCGGACAGGAAGGTCTGCAGGGCACCGCGCTCGGCATCCAGACCGGCAAACGGCTCCCATTCGTCACCCTCTGCAATGCCCATGGCTTCGCGGAAACCGGTCATCTGGGTCTTGTTCATCAGGCCGGCATGGTTGTCCTTGTGCCCGGCAAAGGGCAGGCCGTAGCCCTTGATCGTGTAGCAGATGAAGCAGCGCGGACGGTCGTCACCGGCAGAGGCCGCGGCATCGAAGGCCTCGACCAGACTTTCGAGATCATGGCCGGCCAGGTTGGTCATCAGGCTGTGGAGGGCGTCGTCGTCGCAGGCGTCGATCAGCTTGCGTGTGGCGCTGCCCTTTTTGAAATCACGGTTGAGGTGTTCACGCCATGAAGCGCCACCCTTGAAGCAGAGTGCGGAATAGAGATCGTTGGGGCATTCATCGATCCAGGTGCGCAGGGCGTCACCGCCGGGCTTCTCGAAGGCCGCTTCTAGCAGCTTGCCGTACTTGACCGTGACGACCTCCCAGCCCACGGCATCAAAGAAACCCTGGATGCGCTGGAACAGCCGGTCGGAAACCACGCTGTCGAGGCTCTGGCGGTTGTAGTCGACGACCCACCAGACATTGCCGATGTTGTGTTTCCAGCTTTCCAGCAGGGCTTCCCAGACATTGCCTTCGTCGAGCTCCGCATCGCCCACCAGGGCGACCATGCGCCCGGGCTTCTGGTCTGGCGGCAACATGTCTTTCAGCTTGAGATAATCCTGAACCAGCGCGGCAAAGGCGGTCGTGGCGACGCCCAGGCCGACAGAACCGGTCGAGAAGTCGACATCGTCCTTGTCCTTGGTCCGCGAGGGATAGGACTGCGCGCCGCCGAGCGCCCGGAACAACTCCAACTGCTCGCGATCCTGCCGGCCCAGCAGATACTGGATGGCGTGAAAGACCGGACTGGCATGGGGTTTCACCGCAACCCGGTCCTGGGGCCGCAGCGTGTGAAAATAGAGCGCCGTCATGATCTGGGTGATCGAGGCGCAGGATGCCTGATGTCCGCCGACCTTCAGTCCGTCGCGGCTTTCGCGGACGTGGTTGGCGTGATGGATCGTCCAGCTTGCCAGCCACAGGACCTTCTTCTGCAGGGCATCCAGACAGGCCAGATCGGAGGCTGAGAGAATGTCGCCGCCTGGTGTTGGAATACCGGCGCGGATCGGTGTGACGGACATGGCGGCCTCATCAGGTTGAGGCCCGAGATTACCGCAGAGGCCGCGCCATGTCGTTGCGGCATTTGCCTTCATCCACAAGTCTGACGCAGGATCATAGCTTGAAATGAGAAATGTCAGCAGGATCATGCCATGGATCAATTTGATCGCAATATTCTGAACCATCTTCAGGAAGAGGGCCGGGCCACCAATGTGGAACTGGCTGATGCCGTCGGTCTTTCTCCGTCACCCTGCCTGCGGCGTGTGCGTGAACTGGAGCGTTCCGGTGTCATCCGCCAGTACGCGGCACTTCTGGAACCGACCGCGGTGGGATTGGGCGTCAGTGTCTTTGCCCAGGTCTCGCTGGAGCGTCAGGTCGAGGCGGTGCTCGATGCCTTCGAAGCCCATATCAGCGCCCGGCCGGAGGTCGTGGAGTGTTACCTGATGACCGGCGATCACGATTATCACCTGCGCATTGTCGTGCCGGACCTGGAAGCCTACCGCACCTTTGTGTTGGATCATCTCTCCAAGGCACCGGGCGTTTCCAGCATCCGCTCGAGCTTTGCCCTGAAACAAGTGAAGTATTCCACCGCCTTGCCGCTGGAACACCTCACCGTGGAACGATAGGCTCGCGCGCAACAAACAGAGGCACATGATGGATTGTTTTGTCGATTCCGCGCATTCGGATGAAAACGCGATTGTTGTCACGCCCGTGACACGCGAGGGCCTGGATGACTGGATGAGCCGGGCTTCAGGCCAGCAGGGGCGGTGGGTGAAGGAGCATGATTTCGAAGCTTCCCCGGCCCGGTTCCTGACGATCCCCGATGAAAGCGGACGTATTGCAACGGTGCTGGTCGCCACGACCGATCCGGCCAGCGTGTTTTCGCTTGGTGACCTGCCTGCCGCGTTGCCGGCCGGGTCTGTATGCCGTCTGGAAGGCCAGTTCGATGTGTTGACGGCCACTCGGTTTGCGCTGGGCTGGGCGCTGGGCAGCTACCGGTTTGACCGCTATCGCAAGAACGACAAGGAACCGGCCCGTCTGATCGCGCCGCCCGAAGCCAACATGGATCGCGTGCAGGCCATTGCCGAGAGCATCTTTCTGGGCCGTGATCTCATCAACACCCCTGCTGAAGACATGGGTCCTCAGGAACTTGTCGAGGCTGTGGCGGAGATTGCCGATCCGGCTGCTGCGGAACTGCGTGTGATCGAGGGACAGGATCTGTTGGATCAGAACTATCCCACCATTCACGCGGTCGGACGCGCAAGCCATCGCCCGCCACGGCTGGCAGACCTGACCTGGGGTGATCCCGACGCGCCCAAGGTGACGCTGGTGGGCAAGGGCGTGTGTTTCGATTCCGGTGGTCTTGATCTCAAGCCCGCAGCCGGCATGAAGATGATGAAAAAGGACATGGGTGGGGCCGCCAGCGCTATTGCACTGGCTTCGATGATCATGCGCCTCAAGCTTCCTGTGCGCCTGCGTCTGCTGATCCCCGCGGTGGAGAACAGTGTTTCAGGCAACGCGTTCCGTCCGCTGGATGTCATCACGACCCGCAAGGGCATCACGGTGGAAATCGGCAATACCGATGCCGAGGGCCGTCTGATCCTCTGCGATGCACTGGCGGAAGCCTGTTCTGAAACTCCGGACCTGCTGATCGACCTTGCCACCCTGACCGGCGCGGCCCGTGTGGCTCTGGGGCCGGATATTCCGGCCTTCTTCTGCAACGACGACCAGCTTGCCGCCGACATTGCAGAACACGGCAAGGGCAGCGAGGACGATGTCTGGCGCCTGCCGCTCTGGCCTGCCTATCGCAAGATGATCGAGGGAGAGGTTGCCGAGATCAACAACGCCGGCACCGGGCCGGGCGCGGGAGCGATCACGGCTGCACTGTTCCTGGAACGCTTCGTGGATGATGGAGTCTCTTGGGCCCACTTCGACATCATGGGCTGGAATCTCTCGGGCAAGCCCGGCCGTCCCAAGGGTGGTGAGGTCATGGCGGTGCGTGGCTTGTTTGACTTGATCGAACAGCGTTACGGGAAAGGCTGAGAGCATGGCGCTTCCAGGGTTCTCGGAAACGGGTGACGGTGCGATCCCACTCGTGCTGATTGATCGGGCAGGACTCAGTTCCTGGCTCGACGATCAGCCCACGCGCGTCGCGACATGGCTGCGCCGGACCGGGTTCGATGCTGAATCGGGGACCTGGCGTGCCATACCTGCAGTCGATGGCGATGTTGCGATGATCGTTGCCGGTCGCGATCCGGAGGATGATTTGTGGGCCCTTGCTGGCCTGCCCATGTCCCTGCCCGAGGGACTGGTCGTTGCTCTGGAAGCCGGTGTTCCCGGTGCCGAAGACATCTGTCTGGGATGGGCTTGCGGCAGCTACGTCTTTGATCGCTACAGACCTGCAAAACGCGAGCCGGCGGCCCTGGCCTGGCCTGACGATGCAGACCAGGCCCGCGTGACCGCGATGTGCGAGGCAGTGGCCCTTGGCCGTGACCTCGTCAATACGCCGGCCGAAGACATGGGACCGCTGGAACTGGTCGCTGCCGCACAGGAACTTGCCGAGCATACCAGCGCCGAGGTCAAGGTGTGTGTGGGTGAAAGCCTGCTGACAGAGGGATATCCCGCTGTCCACGCGGTGGGACGTGCGAGTTCCAGAGCGCCGCGGCTGATTGATTTCAACTGGGGCCAAAAAGACGCACCAAGGGTGACCCTGGTCGGCAAGGGCGTGTGTTTCGATACCGGCGGACTGAATCTGAAGAATGCTGCGGGCATGGAGCGCATGAAAAAGGACATGGGCGGAGCTGCCTGTGTCCTTGCCGTGGCGAGCATGGTGATGCAGTGCGCGCTGCCGATACGTCTTCGGGTGCTGATCCCCGCTGTCTACAACGCGGTAGACGGCAATGCCCTGCGCCCCATGGACATCGTGACGACACGCAAGGGGCTGAAGATCGAGATCGGCGACACCGATGCCGAAGGGCGCGTCATCCTGGCTGACGCGCTTGCGGCTGCTGTGGAGGAAGAGCCCGAGCTGGTCATCGACATGGCGACCCTGACAGGTGCTGCCCGTGTTGCCATGGGGCCGGACCTGCCGGCCTGTTTTGGTTCGGACGATGCGCTCGCCAAGGAACTCTGTGATGCGGGTGCCGCCAAGGATGATCCGCTGTGGCCGTTCCCGCTGGTGGGAGCCTACCGCGGACACATGGCTTCGGACCTGGCCGATACCAACACCATCGCGGACTGGCCGTTTGCCGATCACATTCAGGCCGCTCTGTTCCTGCAGCAGTTTGTCGGTGATGCGACACCCTGGCTGCACATCGACACCTTCTGCTGGAATCCTTCCGCGCGTCCGGGGCGGCCCAAGGGGGGCGACATCCAGGGGGCAAGAGCGGTCTTCGAACTGCTCTGCCGCCGGTACGGTGAAGCGTCCGATGATTGACCTCACGGGCAAGGTGGTACTGGTGACCGGTGGTGCCAGAGGGATCGGTGCTGCGACCGTACGCGCCATGGCCGGCGCCGGTGCCGACGTCATCGTCCACTTTGCACGCAACCGGGAAGCCGCCGAGGCGTTGGCGTCGGAACTGCCCGAAGGACACACACATCTGGTCACGGGCGACCTTGCTGACCCAGCCGCCACGGAAACGGTATGGAGCGACGCAATTGCGTGGAAAGGGCGCATCGATGTTCTGGTGAACAATGCCGGGATCTATGAAGCTGCCGACCCGGACGATGATCTCGAGGCGTTTCTGGCATCATGGGATCGCACGCTGCGGGTCAACCTGACCGCTGTTGCCCAGCTCTGCCGACTTGCCGTGCCGCATTTCCGGGAACGCGGTGAGGGAACCATCATCAACGTTGCCAGCCGCTCGTCCTTTCGGGGCGATGACTACGACCGCATGAATTACGCGGCCTCAAAGGGTGGTCTAATTGCCCTGACGCGTTCCATCGCCCGGAAATGTGCGCCCTGGGGCGTGCTGGCCTATGCCGTTGCGCCGGGCTTCGTGGCAACGGAGATGGTCGAGGAGATCATTGTCCAGGATGGTCTGGGCAACATGGCAGCCGATATTCCGCTCGGCGAGATTGCACCGGCCAGCGATGTCGGCAATACCATTGCCTTTCTTGCCAGCGGATTGGCGCGCCACGCCACGGGCACAACCATCGACATCAACGGTGCATCCTATGTTCGCTAAGCTCTCTTTCCTCGCCGTTGCGGTGCTGTTCGTCTCGGCCTGCCAGCCCCTGCCCACCGTCAATGCGTTTTCTGCCGAAGGCCGTGCGATCTATCAGGACAACATGTGCGCCTATGCGCTGGCGACCCAGACGCGGTACTCGCACAAGGCGCGATCGTGTGAATCGCGGGCCGAGTAAGTCCGGCAGCGACCGCATGCGCACTAGTGCGTATAGATCATCTTCCGCGTCATGCCGCCGTCGATCACCATGTTGGCGCCGGTGATAAACCCGGCCTCATCTGACAACAGATAAACCGCCATGGAGGCGACGTCGGGCGGCGCACCGACACGCCCGGACCAATGCTGGCCGTGGTCTTCGGCTGACAGCTCCGGCTCTTTCCGGGTTGCGGGTTTCTGCCATGCCTGTGTCGCGATCCAGCCGGGACTGATGGCGTTCACACGGACATCGGGTGCCAGGCTGGCGGCCAGGGCATGGGTCAGGCCGAAGACGGCACCCTTTGACGCTGAGTAGGCTTCGGTGTTCGCCTCGGACATGAAGGCGCGGGTCGAGGCGAGATTGACGATGGCGCCTTTGGCTTTGCGCAAATGCGGTGCGGCGTGTTTCGCGCACAGGAACCCACCGGTCAGGTTAGTGGCGATCACGTCGCTCCAATCCTCCAGGGAGAGTTCTTCCAGGGGCATGTTGCGGCTGAATCCGGCATTGTTGACGAGGCCGGAAAGCCCGCCAAAGGTCTCGACGGTCCGAGCAACGGCGTCGCGCACGCCGTTCTCATCATGGTTGGGGCCTTCGATGCAGAGCAGTCGGCCGCCATGCTCGAGTTCCTGGCTGAGTGCATCCAGGGCCTCGGCATCGACGTCCATGGCGACTGCGTTCCATCCTTTCTCCAGGCAGGCCGCCACGGTGGCGCGCCCGATCCCCTGTGCTCCCCCGGTCACCAGCACGGTGCGATCTGTCATGGCGTTTCCCTTTCTTGTCTGCGTTGCAGCGATGGTCGATAACTAACATCAATTTCCAAGCTGGAGCACCTGATGCGCGAAGCCTTTGTCTGTGATGCCGTCAGAACACCGTTCGGCCGTTTCGGCGGCGCCTTGTCCTCGGTCCGCACCGATGATCTGGCTGCGCTGCCGCTGGTCACCCTGATGAAACGCAATGGCGGCGTGGACTGGGGGGCGGTTGATGATGTGATCTATGGCAACGTCAACCAGGCTGGTGAGGACAACCGCAATGTCGCGCGCATGGCGAGCCTGCTGGCGGGGCTTCCGGTGGAGGTTTCAGGCGTCACGGTGAACCGCCTGTGCGGTTCGGGCCTTGAGGCATTGCTTCAGGCCTCGCGCCTGATCCGGACGGAAGAGGCCGATCTGGTCATTGCCGGTGGCGTAGAAAGCATGTCGCGTTCGCCCTTTGTCATGCCCAAGGCAACATCGGCATTTTCACGCAATGCGGAGATCCATGACACCACGATTGGCTGGCGTTTCGTCAATCCGGCGATGAAGAAGCTTTATGGTGTCGATCAGATGCCCGAAACGGCGGAGAACCTGGCAGAGGAACGCCAGATCAGCCGCGAGGACCAGGATGCCTTTGCCTTCCGCAGCCAGCAGCGTGCGGCGGATGCGATCGAGGCGGGCAGACTGGATGACGAACTGATCCCGGTCACCATTCCCCAGAGAAAGGGTGAGGCCATCTTGGTCGAGCGTGACGAACATCCCCGTGCCACCACGCCGGAGAAGCTGTCGGCCCTGAAGGCGCCGTTCCGCGAGGGCGGCACCGTGACGGCAGGCAATGCGTCAGGTGTGAACGACGGTGCGGGCGCGCTTCTGATCGCTTCGGAGGCAGCCATGAAAACTCACGGGCTGACGCCGCTGGCACGGGTCACCGGTGGTGCTACGGCCGGTGTGCCGCCACGCATCATGGGTATCGGCCCGGCACCCTCGACGCGCAAGTTGCTTGAGCGCAAGGGGCTGGAACTGGGCGAGATCGATGTGATCGAGCTGAACGAAGCCTTTGCAGCCCAGGCGCTTGCCGTGACGCGCGATCTCGGGCTCCCGGATGATGCCGAACACGTCAATCCCAATGGCGGGGCCATCGCATTCGGTCACCCTCTGGGTGCCTCGGGCGCTCGCCTTGCCATGACGGCGATCCATGAACTGAACCGGCGTGACGGCAAACGCGCGATCTGCACCATGTGCATCGGCGTAGGGCAGGGGATTTCAGCGTTGATTGAGCGGGTCTGAGCGACTCTGTTCAGGGAGCGTTACTCGGTCGTTTCGCCTTCAGCCGCATCATCCTCGTTCATGGATTGCAGCAGTTCTGCGTTGTCCATCATCGCCTTCTTGCGGGCTGAACAGGAGCAACCACCATATTCAGCATAGGTCAGGGGATCCACGAACGGGCCCGACCACATGCCGACGCCCTCGTTGGAAGCCGCCATGGTGCGCATGGCGTAGTCTTCGCCCATGTCCTCATCTGCCACGGCGAGACCTGCGTCCACCATCAGGCCGGCAAGGTCTTCGCCGTTGGCGCTGCAGCGGCCCATATAGTGGTCTTCGTCCAGTTCGGTGACGTCGGTACAGACGACCTCGGCTCCGTCGATGACCTCTTCGAGATACATCGCGGCGTCCCAGCCGCAGGACCAGACTGCATCGGCCTCGCCACAGGTCTGCGTGATCATCGGCGCGTGGACGCCGTAAAGGGACACTTCCTGGTCGCCAAACTGCAGGGTATCGCCGTTCATGACCATCGGACTGCCCGAAAGGTCGGCAAAGGCCAGGCCGGGAGCCAGAACAAATGCTGCTGCAAGGAATCGCTTCACCGTGGTTCTCCGCGTTTCAAGTTGTTGGTGCCATTATGCAACACCGGATTTGGGTCCGCCAAGCAGGGATCGATCACAATGCCGCGTGCCGCAGGACCGTCACCAGTTCGCCTTCGACGGGAAGAACGGTCAGCGTACGGCTGATTTGTGCCGATAATGTGGTGATCTGATCAAGGTATGTCTCGCGCATGCCCTTTTCGCGCCCGCCCAGCGATCGAACGGGGTAACTCACCACGATGTTGGGAACGTCCGAGAGAGCCTTAAGCAGGTCCAGCGCTGCTCCCGATTGCTCCTGCTCAAGGCAGGGCAGGGTCTTGAGCACCAGCGCGACATCGGCATCATGGTTGCCGGGATCGCTGATGACATCGGTCCAGATGGCCTTGCCCGGCTGATTGGCGAGAACAAGAAAGCGGTTGGCGGCCTCCACTAGCCTACTATCGATCTCCAGGGCGGTGTAGGTGCATCCGGGTGGCAGGTGCATGGCGTGGAGCGCAAACGGGTTGAGGCCTGCTGCCACGTCGAGAAGGCGCTCCGGAGCGCCGATTTCTGCCCAAAGTGCGGTGTAGAGTGCGTCCATAAGTGGCATTCGTTCGGCGCTGGAGCGGTGAAGGGCCAGGATACGTGCGGCGAGGTCCCCGAGATTGGAGGTGTCGTCGGCCGTATCCAGCAGGCGATGCACAGCCTCCAGAGCGCCGGGATCAAGATAGGCACCAAAACCCTGGTGGAGCTTGCGTTTGGCGGCTTTCAGCGCATCTCCCGGTTTCCTGTGGCGTGCCAGCGCCCAGTCGGTGGTGCGTTCCAGGGCAGCGGGCGCCAGATGCCGGTACTTCGATGACGTCGTGAGCCCGGCAAGAACGGTCTCGCGAGGGTCAGCCATCCGCCTCCTCCATGCGCAGGCGCTCGATCATCCAGGCGTAGAACTTGAGGTTCTGACGTGTCGCCAGGCGCTCGGCCGAGGAATCCTTCACCTTGAACAGATGATGCAGATAGGCCCGTGACGGCCCATCTGGATCGATCCTGCCATCCAGGGGTGCACTGTCGCGTGAATGGCGTTCATCTTCCATGTAAAGAAAATCAAAAAAATTGTTCTTATTCAAAGTGATATGATAGTTATCTGAAGTTATGAATAAACGCTTTCGACGTGCATCGCGCGTTGGCAGGGCGCAATCGAACATGCGGTAACCCGCGCGCCATGCCGCGACCAGATTGTCGGGTTTACCGATGCCCAGCGCGTGTTTGGGCGCTTCGGCCGGCAGGCATTCGGCAGTCAGGGCAACCATGTCGGTCAGCTTGCCGTCATCACCGATGGGCCAGCCCCCGAAGCCGAAGCCGTCAAATCCCATGGCTGCGAGCTCGTTGGCGCAGCGTCTGCGCAGGTCGGCGTCGTTGCCGCCCTGAACCACGGCAAACAGGAGTGGGCGGTTGGTGCCGTCCCCGTCACCAGGTTCTCCGACCCGTGCTGCGAATTCCTCACGGCATCGGCGCGCCCAGGCAAGGCTGCGTTCCACGCTTTCACGCTGGGTTTCAGGCGAATCATCGGGGTGGGTGCACTGATCCAGACAGAACAGGATGTCGGTATCGAGTTCAAGCTGACGCCGGATACACTTCTCGGGCGTCAGGAGGTGTTTTTTGCCATTCTTTTCATGACGATAGACAAACCCCTTGTCTGTCACGCTGCCCAATCCGGCACCGGACGCTGCCATGGACCAGGCCTGAAACCCGCCGGAATCCGAGGCCGTGACGCCTTTCCAACCCATGAAGGCATGAACGCCGCCCAGGGCCTTCACGGTCGACGTGCCGGGCCGCGTGGCAAGGTGGAGACTGTTGACCATCATCGCTTCGATCCCGCATTGGGCGAGGTCTGCCGCATCCAGGCCCTTTACCACGGCGCGTGTGCCGTCCGGCAGAAACGCCGGGAGCTGCAGGGGGCCGCGGCGGGTCTTGAGCGTCTTCATCATGCGTCGTCTTCGCCAGGATCGGCTTCTGTGGGTGTTTCTCGCATGAACTTGCGGTTGTTGCCCGCGATCACGACCGTGACTTCGCCCTTGGGTTCTTCCTGGGCAAACCGGTTGGCGAGATCGGAGAGCCAGCCACGCGCGGTTTCTTCATACATCTTGGTGAGTTCGATACAGACCGCAGTGCGCCGGTCGCCAAGGACGTCCAGAGCGTCGGCCAGAAGCGCGCCCAGACGGTGCGGCGACTCAAACAGCACCAGCGTGTGGTCTGCGCCGGCTTCGGCGGCCAGGAAGTTGCGGCGCTTGCCGGATTTGCGCGGGGGAAAACCCTTGAAGGTGTAGCTGGCGGCTGAAAGGCCGGAAACGGCAAGGGCCGACGCAACGGCCGTGGGGCCGGGGATGACCTCGACGGCAAATCCTTCTTCTTCGGCCATCTGGACCGCGCGGAAGCCGGGGTCGCTGATGCCGGGCATACCTGCATCGGTCGCGAGGCCAACCCGCAAGCCCTGACGCAACAGGCCCGCCATGCGCGATACGGCCCGGTCCTCGTTGTGGTCGTTGCAGGAGAAGATGGTCCGCGGGCTCGAGAGTTCGAAGTGTTCATAGATCTTGCGCGTGCGTCTGGTGTCCTCGCACGCCAGCGCATCCAGCGAACCCAAGGTGTCGAGAACCCGCCTGGAGATGTCGTCGAGATTACCGATCGGCGTGCCGATCAGAAACAAAGTGCCCGTCATGCGCTTCTGGCCCTTGACCATGTGGTGTCACACGGCTTCCATGACTGCCTTCTAGTTCAGTTTTCCCGGGATGTAGAGCATGACGGTGGCCAAAGAGGCAATGACGGCGCTTTTGGCGCCCAGACGCGTGGCGATCGTGGGGGCCACGCCCAGGTCGGGCGCGGTCGGCAACAACGTGATCCGCCATGCTGCCGGGCCACGGTTTTCCGGCGACCTTGTTGCCGTGAACCCCGGTTACGAAGAGGTTGAGGG
>CALIUG010000120.1 GCA_938048755.1 uncultured Alphaproteobacteria bacterium | reverse complement strand
ATGTGGGCAAGGTGTTTGGCGAGTGCCCGCCGGTCGAGACCAGTCTCTCCTTCATCCGCCGCGAAAGCTCGCGTGGTGTTTGCCAGCCCAAAGACGGACATGCTGCCTAAGCTGGGCATTGTGGCCGGAGGCGGTATTCTGCCTGGCTTCCTTGCCAAAACAGCAACACAGCAGGGGCGTGAAGTCTTCATTCTTGCCATCGAGGACCACGCTGACCCTGAAGTTGTGGAACCCTATCCTCATGCTTGGATACGGATGGGGGCGATTTCCAACGCGCTGGACCAATGCCGCCTCAACAAGGTTGAGGAGATTGTCATGGCCGGTCCTGTCAGCCGCCCCTCATTGACCCAGCTCCGTCCGGATGCACGTGCCTTGAAGTTTCTCGCCAAGGGCGTCTTCAAGCAGGGAGACGATAGCCTGCTCTCGGCGATTGTTGGTGTTCTGGAAAAGGAAGAAGGGTTTCGCGTGCTCGCAATCCAGGACATTGCAGGCGGAATCCTGGCACGAGCCGGCGTCTTGGGTGATTTCCAGCCTGATGACCGGGACATGGCAGACATCGAGCGCGGTGTAGAGGTCCTGAGGGCAATAGGTATCGCCGATGTCGGGCAGGCGGTCGTTGTGCAGGACGGCCTCCTCCTGGGTGTGGAGGCCATTGAGGGCACCGATGCCTTGATCGCGCGTGCGGCAGGTTTGCGGCGTGACGGACGAGGGCCGGTTCTGGTCAAGATGCCGAAACCCTCGCAGGATCACCGGGTTGATCTTCCTGCCATCGGGCCAGCGACCATCGAAGCCTGTGCACGGGGCGGTTTTGCAGGTGTTGCCGTGGAAGCTGGAAAGTGCCTCCTGGTCGATGAAGGCCGGGTGACCGAACTGGCTGACGAAGCCGGAATGTTTGTTCTGGGTCGTCAGTCGGACGCGAGTTGATTCCGGCATGTCGACGCCGCTGATCTTCCTTGTTGCGGGCGAACCTTCCGGAGATGCGTTGGGCGCCAGACTTATGGCGGCATTGAAGGCTGAGCGCGACGGAGATGTTGCGTTCGCCGGCGTTGGAGGCCCTGAGATGGAGGCCGAAGGCCTGGTCTCGTTGTTTCCCATGGGTGACCTCTCGATCATGGGCCTGTTTGAGGTGTTGCCACGGCTGCGCACGGTTCTTGCGCGGCTGAAGCAAACCGTATCTGCCGTGCAGTCCTTGAAACCTGACCTCGTCATCACGATCGATGCTCAGGCATTTTCCTACCGTGTCGCAAAGCGTTTGATGCCTGCGCCCTGTCCGGTCATCCACTACGTTGCGCCCACGGTCTGGGCCTGGAAGCCGTGGCGCGCGCGTAGGGTCGCGCAGGTCGTTGATCGCCTGCTGTTGTTGTTCCCCTTTGAAAAACCTTTCTGGGATGCGGTTAAACAGGACAGTGTTTTCGTCGGTCACCCCATTGCGGAGAGCCCGGTTGGCGACCCCGGAACATGGCGCGAGACGTGTCTGGGTGAACAAAACGGACCACTACTTGCCTTATTGCCGGGCAGCCGCAGGAGCGAAGTTTCCCGTCACCTCCCGCTGTTTCGTGCCACTCTTGAACGCCTGAAACACGATGACCCCGGCATGGCGTTGGTCATCCCCACGGTGGCCAATGTCGCTGATATGGTTCGCAGTGGCGTGGAAAACTGGCCCTGGTCCGTCACGGTCGTTGAAGGTGACGGAGAGGTGCGACGCTTGGCTATGGCGGCGGCGGACGCGGCTATCGCGGTCTCGGGCACGGTTGCCCTGGACCTGGCCGCGGCCGGCACACCGCATGTCATCGCCTACAAGGCCAATCCGTTCACCGTCGCAATTGTCCGTCATATGTTGAAGATTCGATACGTCTCGTTGGTCAACCTGATCGCAGATGAGGAAGTCACGCCTGAACTGCTTCAGGAGCACTGCACGCCAGAGAGCCTGTCGGATGCTGTTGGCAGACTGCTTGTCAGCCCCGAAGCGGCAAGTCGACAACGCCAGGCAATGGAGAACGTCATGAGTCAATTGGGCAGTCCGGAGGATCCGCCTTCCAGAAGGGCAGCCCGGGCGGCTCTTGGGCTGCTCACGGCACCCACTGGATAGGTTTTATCTTCTCAATTTCTCGCGATTTGCTATTTTCCCGATCCAATGGCTAGGGATAGACCAAATCTCCATCAATCTGGGATAGCCCATGGCCGCGCCACGTTTGAATGCCGAAACCAAGGCGATCATCGCGAAACTCAAGGATCATGCAGGGCGCAAGCTGGCTGACGCCTTCACGATGCCCAAGGAAGTCTACACTTCCGGAGCATTCCACGATCTCGAGCTAAGCCGGGTCTTCGAGCGCGAATGGCTTTGCGCCGGACGCGCGGAAACCCTGCCCAAGGCCGGTGACTTCATGACCTACAGGATCGGCAACCAGCCGGTGGCCATTGTCCGCCAGAAGGATGGGTCCCTCTCTGCGTTCTCAAACGTGTGCCGTCACCGCATGATGACCCTGCTCGAAGGCAAGGGTTCGTGCCGTCGAATTGTCTGCCCGTACCACGCCTGGACCTATGACCTCGATGGGTCGCTGATTGCGGCCAAACACATGGAGCAGACAAACCGCTTTGATATGGCAAAGGTCAAGCTGCCCAAGGTGCGCTGTGAGGTATGGAACGGCTGGATCTACATCACGTTGAACGCAAAGGCGCCAACGCCTGCTATGAAGTTGGCTGCGCTGGACGAGATCATCGCGGACTATGGCGCTGGCGACTATGTCGAGGTCGATACGCAGGAGCATGTCTGGCAGACAAACTGGAAGCTTCTGACCGAGAATTTCATGGAGGGTTACCACCTTCCCGTGACCCATCGCAAAACCGTGGGCGCCTACTTCCCCGTCGAAGATACGCGGTTCGGTGAAGGCGAGGCCGATGACGCCTTCACGTTCCAGTGGTTCACCAAAACCGAAGATGCCCCCGTCGGTACAGCGCACAAGAAGAACAAGCGCCTGAAGGGCGACATGCGCCGAACGTCCGTGTTGGGCAGCGTTTACCCCTGCCACATGTTTGTTCTGGCGCCGGACCATCTCTGGTACCTCAGCCTGCAGCCGCTGGGTCCAGGCGAAGTTCAGATCCGCTATGGCCTGGCGTTTGCGCCTGAACTGATGGCCGAGAAGAAGCTCGCCGCGCGCATCACGGAGGCCAAGACCTACCTGGATGCGACCAACGAGGAAGATCGTGGCGTCGTGGAGGGCCTGTATCGGGGTGTCCAGGCACCGCTGGCCGAGCCGGGGCCCTTGAGCTGGCTCGAGAAAGAGAACCTGGACTTCACCCGCTATCTCTTGCGCAGCGTCGCTTCCTGAACGTCGCTGCCCGGTTGCCTACCAGCTACCGGTATTCTCCATTGACGCCCAGGGCTCCTGCTTGGGCAGGGAATCGCCTTTCTGCAGCAGTTCGATCGAGATGCCGTCGGGCGAGCGCACAAACGCCATATGGCCGTCGCGCGGAGGACGGTTGATGGTCACGCCATTGTCCATCAGCTTTTGGCACAGGGCATAGATGTCGTCGACTTCATAGGCCAGGTGGCCGAAATTGCGGCCACCATCGTAGTCTTCCGGGTCCCAGTTGTAGGTCAGTTCGACCTGGGAATCCGGGTTTTCCCTGGCGCCAAGGAAGACCAGGGTGAAGCGGCCGCCCTCGTTTTCGTAGCGGTCGACTTCCTCAAGACCCAGCTTGTTGCAGTAGAAGTCCAGAGATGCGTCCAGGTCTTTCACGCGCACCATCGTGTGCAGATATTTCATGATCGTTGTTTCCTCGTAACTCGTAGCGCTCAGGCGCGCTTGTCCAGCGGTACATAGTCATATTGGGTTGCGCCGGTGTAGACCTGACGCGGACGCCCGATCTTCTGGGACGGATCGGTGTGCATCTCACTCCACTGAGAGATCCAGCCGATCGTGCGGGCCACGGCAAAGACGGCCGTGAACAGGCCGCGGGGAATGCCCATCGCACGCAGGATGATGCCCGAATAGAAGTCGACGTTGGGATAGAGCGACCGTTCGACGAAGTACTCGTCATCCAGGGCGATCTTTTCCAGTTCCATGGCGATTTTCAGCAACGGCTCATCGCGTACGCCCAACTCGTCGAGCACCTGATGGCAGGTTTCGCGCATGATCGTCGCGCGCGGGTCATAGTTCTTGTAGACGCGGTGGCCAAATCCCATCAGGCGGAACGGGTCGTTCTTGTCCTTGGCGCGATCGATGAATTCCGGAATGCGATCGAAGCTGTCGATCTCTTCTAGCATCTCCAGAACGGCTTCGTTGGCACCGCCATGAGCCGGACCCCAGAGGCAGGCAATTCCGGCCGAAATGCAGGCAAACGGATTGGCACCCGAAGAGCCGGCCAACCGCACCGTCGACGTCGAAGCATTCTGCTCATGATCGGCATGAAGAATGAGGATGAGATCCATGGCGCGCGCCAGCACCGGGTTGACGTGGTAGGGCTCGCAAGGCACCGCGAACATCATGTGCAGGAAGTTCTCGGCATAGCCCAGATCGTTGCGGGGATAGACGAACGGCTGGCCGATGGACCATTTGTGTGCCATCGCGGCAATCGTGGGCATCTTGGCGATCAGACGATAGGACGCGATCATGCGCTGCTGGGGGTCCTCGACGTCGGAGCTGTCGGGGTAGAACGCCGACAAGGCGCCGACCACGCCCACCATCAACGCCATGGGGTGGGCGTCACGACGGAAACCGCGAAACAGGAAATTGACCTGTTCGTGCAGCATGGTGTGGTTCGTCACGCCCTTCTGGAAATCCAGCTTCTCCTGAGCGTTCGGCAGAGCCCCATAGAGCAGCAGATGGCAGACTTCCAGGAAGTCGGAATGTTCTGCCAGTTGTTCGATCGGAATGCCGCGATACAGCAGCTGACCGGCATCGCCATCGATGTAGGTGATCTTGGATTCGCAGCTCGCTGTTGCGGTATAGCCCGGGTCATAGGTGAAGCAGTCGGTCTGGCCATGAAGCGTGCGAACATCGATGACATCGGCACCGACGGTTCCGCGCAGGACCGGCAGTTCTGCCAATTCCTTTCCGGACTCTGAATCGACAATCTTGACCTTGCGGACCTGATCGGCTCCGTTCGGGACAGGTACTTCGCGCAACAGCGACATGCGGCGCTCCTCCATGCTGGTTGTTGTTATGGGGCGACCGTCTTGCTTGGGCTGCGTACTGCGGTCTGCCTGATTGCCTTCAATCTAGCCGATTTTTGCGAAACCGCGCAAATTTATGGTGCGCCGCACCATGAAATCTTCGTGTCAGGAAAATGCGGCGACGGCTTCGCGGATGCGGACCAGACTTTCTTCGCGCCCAAAAACTGCGAGCACATCAAAGATGGGCGGAGAGACAGTACCGCCGGTCACAGCCGCGCGCAGCGGTTGGGCGACTTTGCCCAGACCAAGTTCATGCGATTCGGCGAACGCGCGCACATGGGCTTCGATGTCGGCCGCATCCCATTCCGGAAGCTCTGCGAGTCCGGACCCAAGCTCTCCAAGCAACATGAGCGTATCAGGCGACATCAGCTTGGATGCCTTGGCATCAAAAGTCAGCGGCCGGGAACGGAAGTAGAATGCGGCATTCTCTGCAAGTTCGACCAGATTCTTGGCACGTTCCTTCATCGACGGCATGGCCGCTTCAAGAAGTGCAAGATCGGTATCGGTTATCTCTCGCTCCAGGATCGTCGTGAGATGCTCGGCCACCAGGCGGGCGAGGCGGGCATCGTCTGCCTGCTTGAGATAGTGGAGGTTCAGGGAGCTCAGCTTGTCGAGATCGAAACGAGCCGGTGATTTGCCGATGCCGTCCAGATCGAACCATGCAATCGCCTGCTCGCGGGAGATGATCTCGTCATCGCCATGACCCCAGCCCAGGCGGAGCAGGTAATTCTGCATGGCCTCGGGCAGGAACCCCATGTCGCGGTAGGCTTCGGCACCCACGGCGCCATGACGCTTGGAGAGTTTGGCGCCGTCAGGGCCGTGGATCAGCGGGATGTGTGCGAACTCAGGTACGGACCAGTCCATGGCCTGAAACAACTGCGTCTGACGCGCGGCATTGGTGAGATGATCATCACCTCGGATGACATGGGTCACGCCCATGTCGTGATCATCCACCACTACAGCCAGCATGTAGGTCGGCGAGCCGTCCGAGCGCAGGAGAATCATGTCATCGAGCTGGGCATTGGCGATCGTCACGTCCCCCTGCACATGATCGGGAATGACCGTTTCGCCTTCCTGAGGCGCCTTCAGGCGGATGACCGGAGCGACACCCTCTGGTGCCTCGGAGGGATCGCGATCCCGCCATGTGCCGTCATAGCGTACGGGCCGGCCTTCGGCGCGTGCGGCTTCTCGCATGGCCGTCAGTTCCTCGGGCGAGCAGTAACAGGGATAGGCACGCCCGTTGGCGAGAAGTTCGCGCGCGACTTCGGCATGGCGATCCGCCCGGGAGTGCTGAAACACGGGCTCGTCATCCCAATCCAGTCCCAACCAGCGCAGGCTGTCAAAGATGGCTTCAATCGCATCATCGGTCGACCGCTTGCGATCGGTGTCTTCGACCCGCAGCAGATATTTGCCGCCGGTATGGCGGGCGTAGAGCCAGTTGAAAAGGGCCGTGCGTGCGCCGCCCAGATGCAGGAATCCGGTGGGCGAGGGGGCAAAGCGGGTAACGACGGTCATGATGCGATCCACTGAAATGGGTGGTGGGTGTTTAACAGATCATGCGGACCTAACAAGCCGGTTGACCTTCTGCCATGGGCGCAGGGCGCAACCTGTCCTAGAGTTTTGCGATGTCGATGCCTGATCCTTTGACACCGCTTGCCGATACCCTGGCACAGGAACGCGAGCGTTGGGTTTTATGGGTGCCGGTTGCCTTGCTGGCAGGGATCAGCGGCTACTTCGCCCTGCCGTTCGAGCCTTGGCCTTTCGCAGGCCTTGCAATCACGGCAGCCTTCCTGCTTCTGGCCCTGTTGCCGTATCGCACGCTGGGCGTGCGACTGTTCTTCCTGGCGATCATGTTTTGCGGTGTCGGGTTCGCCCTCGTCCAGTGGGAAGCGGCTCGATCGGACGGGCCAATTCTGCGCTCGGAAGTCGGGCCACGCATGGTGTCCGGGATCATTCGTGTCGTCGAACCGCGTGACAAGGGTATTCGTATCACGCTCGATGATGTCGTGATCGACCGCCTGGAAACCGACGAGACTCCGCGACGTATTCGCATCACGGTGCGCACCCACGGCGGTATCGAGCCGATTCCAGGTCAACGCGTCCGCATTCTTGCCATGCTGGATGCTCCGCCACCGCCAACCTATCCCGGTGGCTTTGACTTCGCTCGGGAAGCCTATTTCGACAGTATCGGAGGCGTTGGCTTTGCAGTGGGCCCTCTGGAACGTGCAGAAGATGACACCCCGGAGGTTTCCTGGCTTCGTTCGTTTCTTCTGGCGGTAGAGCGTACGCGTCTGGCTGCGACCGACCAGATTCTTGAAACCTTGCCCGAGCGGACGGGCGGAGTCGCGGCTGCACTCCTGACTGGCCATCGCAGTGCCGTGCCTTCAGAACAACTCGAAACCATTCGTATGGCCGGGCTGGCCCATCTGCTGGCAATTTCGGGACTTCATCTGGGCCTGGTGACAGCGATCTTCTTCTTTGTGATCAGGGGCTTTCTGGCGACGCTCGAACCGGTTGCTCTGCGTTTTCCCATCAAGACCTGGGCGGCATTGGGCGCTCTGGTCGGAGCTTTCGGTTACCTGCTGATCAGCGGCATGACCGTACCGACCCAACGGGCCTTTCTCATGACCGCAATCGTGCTGATTGCCGTCGCCATTGGCCGTCAGGCGATCTCCCTTCGGCTGGTGGCTCTGGCTGCTGTGGCCGTCATGGTGATCTCCCCGCATGTCGTGACCGGCGCCAGCTTCCAGCTTTCGTTTGCTGCGGTCATCGGTTTGGTCGCGGTTTATGAGGCGCTGAAGGACCGTTGGCCGCGCTGGCGTGTGGCGCAGGGGCCGTTCTCACGAATCGTTCTTTATGTCGGTGGCGTCGCGTTGACGACCCTTGTGGCAAATTTCGCGACGGCGCCGCTGGTACTGGCACAGTTCGGGAGGTTTGCGACCTATGGCCTGTTCGCCAATCTCATCGCTGTTCCGGTCACGGCCTTCTGGATCATGCCCTGGGGTTTGTTGAGCCTGATCCTCATGCCGATGGGGCTTGAAGGCCTGGCGCTGGTACCCATGGGCTGGGGCATTGATCTCGTCTTGATCGTCGCCGAAGAGGCAGCACATGCCCCCTACAGTCAGGTGCACGTTTCCGCTGCGCCGTTCTGGGTACCTGCGGTCTTCGGCCTGGGGCTGGTCTGGCTGTGCATCTGGCGCAGCCGTTGGCGGGCACTCGGCTTTGCGCCCATCCTTCTGGCGCTCATCGTGACGTTTCTGGCGAGGCCTCCCGATGTGCTGGTCCACGGCGATGCCGATCTGGTCGCCGTTCGCATTTCCGATGAGGAAGTGGCGTTCTCAGCCCTGCGAAGAGGCAAGTTTGTTCGCGAGAGCTGGCTGGGAGCCATGGCGGAACCAGCTGCCGTTGGCTGGCCCGTGAACGGCCTGGCTCTTGGCGGCAACACGTTGCGCTGCGACAGTCTGGGATGCATCTATCGCCCACCTGATGCGCCCGAGACCACAGTCGCAATCGAGCAGGGCGTGGCCGCGTTGGACGACGATTGCGGTGTCGCTGATCTGATCATCAGCATGGTGCCGATTCGCAGGGAGTGTTCTGCTTCGCTGGGCACCATCGATCGTTTTGATCTCTGGCGTTATGGTACCCACGCGTTGTGGTTTGGTGCTGATGGCGTGCGCATTGAAACGGTTCGCGGAGCGCGCGGCGAAAGGACATGGTCTCCCGGTCCCGAATCCGACGACGAGTAACGCGCGGATCAGGACGAAAGGGAGACCATCTTCGGAGAACCGAGCCTAAAGCCCGATTGGCGTCAGTAGTTGCGCATCAAGCCGATCAGGCGGCCCTGCAGTTTGACCCGGTCAGGACCGAAGATGCGGGTTTCATAGGCCGCATTGGCAGGCTCAAGCGCAATGGAGTCACCCTTGCGACGCAAGCGCTTGAGCGTTGCTTCCTGATCATCGACCAGCGCCACGACAACGGCGCCATTTTCGGCGGTATCGCCGCGTTCAATGACAACGGTGTCACCGTCCAGAATACCGGCCTCGATCATGGAATCGCCCTCGATCTCAAGGGCATAACAGTCACGATTACCAATCATCGACATGGGAACATCGATGCTCTGCGTGGGATCGCTCAGGGCCTCGATGGGCGTGCCTGCGGCGATCTTGCCATGGAGGGGCAGGGAGATCGTGTTGTCGTTCATCTGTTCGGGCGTATCCTGATTGGCGGCACGCTCCATCGCGCCTTCAATCACGCTCAGAGTGGCGACCGTGCCTTCAATGCCCGGAGGCAGCTTCAGAACTTCCAGTGCACGGGCGCGGTGGGGCAGGCGGCGCATGAAGCCGCGCTCTTCCAGTGCCGTGATCAGACGATGAATGCCGGATTTGGACTTCAGGCCCACGGCATCCTTCATTTCGTCGAAAGAGGGTGAAACACCGTCTTCGCCAAGGCGGCTGTTGATATAGAGCAGAAGTTCCTGCTGCTTGCGCGTCAACATCTGGTTTTCCCCACTAGATATGGAACAAATCATCAACTTCCATACATGTTCTAGTTAGGTTCGCGCTTTGTGTCAACACTGTTGCCGAATTGTGCTCCGCGATGTTCTCGTTGCGGACCTAAAGGCGAACAATTCTCACCCGGTCTCCCGCCTTGGCAGGTTCGGCGTGCGGCGCACGCACAATCAGGCAGCCCGCCTGCGAAAGCGTGGCAAGCATCGAGCTGTCCTGGCGGTCGAAAGGCGTTGCCGTGAAGCCACCATCTCCGGCCCGTTCGAGCCTGGCGCGGACATAATCCTGACGTTCATCGTTGCCGCTCATGTCCGCTCCGAGCGAGGCGACATCCTCATCCAGTTCATTTCCAGTCTCACCCAGCATTGCAGCGATCGCAGGGCGCAGGAACAAATGGCCACAAACCAGCGTTGAGACCGGGTTGCCCGGGAATCCTAAAACCGGAAGGTCGCCCAGCCGCCCGAAGGCAAGAGGTTTGCCGGGCCGCATGGCGATCTTCCAGAAATCGAGGGTGAGGCCTTCCTCGGCCAGAACCTTGCGCACCAGGTCGTGTTCGCCAACGGACATACCGCCGGTAACGACCAGAAGATCGGACCTTGCAGCACCTTCAACGATGCTCCGCAGGGCCTCCTCATCATCGCGAACGATGCCCAGACTGAGGGGTTCGCCCCCTGCGTCAGCGATGATGGCCGCCAGGGCAAGCGAATTGGAACTGATGATCTGGTTGGGACCCAGGGATTCGCCTGGCATGACGATCTCATCGCCTGTTCCCAGAACCGCGACCCGCGGTTTGCGTGTAACCTTGAGCCAGGGAACGTTCATGGCTGCAATCAGCCCGATTTCACGCGGACCAAGTCTGCGTCCGGCGGGTGGGCCGGCATCGCCAGCACTGAAGTCCAGCCCCTGGCGCCTGACATAGCGCCCCTGCGACACGGAGACCGTCACGGTCACGGAACTGCCGTCGCGCTCCGTATTCTCCTGGATCACGATGCTGTCTGCACCTTCGGGAACCGGGCCGCCGGTAAAGATGCGCACGGCCTCACCGGGTTTGAGAGCCGCATTATAGGCACCACCTGCCGGGGCCTCGCCGACGACCTGCAATGTGACGGGAACCTCAGCGACATCGGCGGCGCGTACGGCATAGCCGTCCATGGCAGAGACCGGGTGTGGGGGCTTGGTGATGCGTGAGGTCACGTCCTGGGCCAGAACACGTCCGGCAGCCTGGGAGATCGCCACCTGTTCAGCAGGCAGGCGCCCAAACGTGCCGAGGATACGGTTGCGAGCTTCCTCGACTGGAATCATGGCGCACGCTGATAGGTGCCGGACTTGCCTCCGGCCTTGTGCACTAGCCGGATCTCGCCAAGGGTCATCTCACGGTCGACAGCCTTGCACATGTCGTAAACGGTCAGTGCTGCGACGGATACGGCGGTCAGGGCCTCCATCTCGACACCTGTGCGGCCCTTCAGCTTGCAGGTGGCGCGGATATCGATGGATGCGGCATCGTGATTGGCTTCCAGCTCGACCGTCACCGACGACAGGCTCAGTGGATGGCACAGGGGAATCAGGTCCGGCGTGCGTTTGGCTGCCATGATGCCGGCAATGCGTGCCACGGCCAGCACATCGCCCTTGGGAACCTTGCCGTCGACGATCATGCCCAGCGTTTCGGGCAGCATGGTGATGCGCCCTTCAGCGGTCGCGGTGCGTTCGGTGATGTCCTTGTCGGAAACATCAACCATATGGGAACGGCCATCGTCATCGAGATGGGTCAGTCGGTCGCTCATGCGCTATGCCTCACAGCATTGGAGGTGCCCAAAAGCGTGCGCGTGGCCGCTTCGATATCGTCCTGGCGCATCAGGTGCTCTCCGACCAGAAACCGTCTTGCGCCGCATTGTTCCATGCGCAGCAGGTCATCATGGGTCTTCAGGCCGCTTTCACACACAATGTCGCGGTCTGCCGGGATATGGGGCGCCAATTCTTCGGTGGTCGCCAGATCCACGGCCAAGGTCTTCAGGTTGCGGTTGTTGATGCCGATCAGCCGGGCATCTAGGACGAGGGCACGGTCGAGCTCTTCGCGGTTGTGGACCTCAACCAGAACATCCATGCCCAGATCACCGGCACAGGCCGTCAGCTCGGCGGCCAGTGCATCATCAAGAGCGGCCATGATCACCAGAATGCAGTCCGCGCCGATCGCACGTGCCTCAAGTACCTGATAAGGATCGACCATGAAGTCCTTGCGAAGGCAGGGTAAATTCGAGTTCGACCGGGCTTCCAGAACGAAGGAATCTCGTCCCTGAAAGTATGGCTGATCGGTCAGGACGGAAAGGCAAGCCGCACCGGCATCGCGATAGGCTGCCGCGATTGCCGCAGGGTTGAAGTCCGGGCGGATCTCACCGGCGCTGGGTGAGGCCTTCTTGATCTCGGCAATCAGACCAAATCCGCTCTCGCTCGCACGTTTCAGGGACAGGGCAAATCCCAGCGGCGGCGTCATGCCGCCGGCTTCGGCCTCGAGCACAGATAGTGGACGTTCGCGCTTGCAGGCGGCGACATGGTCTCGCTTGACCTCGCAGATCTCGGCTAGAATGTCGCTCATGCCTTGCCCGATGTAATCGCTGCCAACTCTTCCAGTCTGGCTTTTGCAGAACCACTGTCGATCGACTCGGCGGCCATGGTCACGCCCGCGATCAGATCATCAACCTTCTGCGCAACCACCAGGGCCGCCGCAGCATTGAACAGCACGGTGTCGCGATAGGCACTGGACCCGCCGTCGAGAAGGTCGGTCAACGCCGCAGCATTGTCTTCGGGTGTGCCGCCCAGGATGGCGGAAAAATCGTGATGCGGAAGGCCGGCATCAGCGCCCCGCACGGTGTTGACGGTGACTTTGCCATTTTCCAGCACGGCAACCCTGTTTTCGGCCGATAACGTGAGTTCGTCGCAACCGTCGCCGCTGTGGACGACCCAGGCGCGTTCGGCGCCCAGTTCTCCCAGCACGCGCGCTACCGGCTCGACCCATTGTTCGGCAAACACACCCAGAAGATAACGCTTGACGCTGGCAGGGTTCGACAAGGGCCCCAGCAGATTGAACATGGTCCGCGCACCCAGTT
>CALIUG010000119.1 GCA_938048755.1 uncultured Alphaproteobacteria bacterium | reverse complement strand
GATGTCGTGCTGGCACCCGAACGTGATCTGACCTGCGATGTCGATGCCCTGCTGGCCGCCGTGACCCCCGCCACAACCATGGTGTTCTGCGTCAATCCCAACAACCCGACCGGCACCGTGCTGCCCTTCAGCGAAATCCGCCGTCTGCGCGAGAACCTGCGTGACGACGTGATGCTGCTTCTTGATGCAGCCTATGGCGAGTTCGTCGACCTGCCGGATTACCAGACCGGTGAGACCTTGGTGGACGAAGGCACCAACACGGTTGTCCTGCGCACCTTCTCAAAGGTGCATGGCCTGGCTGGATTGCGGGTCGGCTGGGCCTATGCGCCCGATGATGTCGTGGCAACGCTGCTGAAGATGCGCCTGCCCGGCAGCATTGGCGCTCAATCACTGGCCGGGGCGACCGCTTCGGTGAACGATCCCGACCATGTCGCACGGTCTCGCGATGCTGTGGTCGAACTGCGCGAACGGTTCATCGCTCAGCTCCGCCAATTTGGTCTTGAGCCCGTGCCCAGTCATGCCAGCTTCGTCCTGGTGCGCATACCCGATCATATCGGCATGGATTCCGAGACCCTTTATCAGGCCGTCAAAGCGCGCGGCATCCTGCTGCGGCGTGTCGGCAACTTTGGTCTGGATGGCTACATCCGCATCAGTATCGGCGCGCCCCACGAAATGGCCGCGCTGACAGACGTGCTGACCGATATCCTGGGCTGACGGCAACGGTTGCAAAGCACGCGCGCTTTGGTTATCTAGCGGTTCTCCAACAAGAGATGGGCGCGTAGCTCAGCGGGAGAGCACCTCGTTGACATCGAGGGGGTCACTGGTTCAATCCCAGTCGTGCCCACCATCTCTTCTTCGGACTCCCGACAATTGGTTCATGCCGACAGCGCGGCGACTGCGTCTAGCCCAGTATTTCCTTGATCTTGGAGATGCTGAATCCCCAGACCTGCGCGGGGCCGATCGTGGGGGGCAGCACCAGTTCACCGGGATTGACGAAGGCATCGATGATACAGGGCTTGCGGCTGGCCAAGGCTGCTTTGATCGCGGGGGCAACTTCGTGGGGTTCGCGGATGCTGAACCCTTCGCCACCACAGATCTCGACATACTTTGCAAAGTCCGGGTTCACCAGATCGGTGGCATCGCCGAACTCGGGATAGCCTGTGGCTTCCATTTCCAGCTTCACAAAGCCAAGCGTCTGATTGTTGAAGACGACCACGGTCAGCGGCCAGTCATAACGTGCAGCGGTCACGAAGTCCTGCATCGACATGCCAAAGCCGCCGTCGCCGCAAAGCGCGATGACCTGGCGATTGCGATCAATCGACTGTGCTCCAATGGCTGCCGGAAGGGCGGCACCGAGCGAGCCGTGATTGAACGAGCCGATCATCCGCTGCCCGGCCCGCAGGCGCAGGAACCTTGCGGCCCAGACCGTGCATTCACCAACATCGACGACAAAGATTGCATCGTCATCGGCAGCATCGCTGATGGCACGCGCCACGGCCTGGGGGTGGAGCGGGACGTGGTGGGTATCCAGCGAGGATTTCTTGTCCATCTTCGCGTCCCACTTTTCCCGGCGCTTCTGGATTGAGTCCAGATGGCTGGTGTCTGCCGATCCGGTCAGTTTCGGGATCAGCGACGTGATGGTCAGCTTGACGTGACCGATCAGCCCATGGGCGACCGGTGCGCGTTTGCCCAGGTTTTCGCCGCGGATATCGACCTGAACGATGGGCACGCCCGCGGGATAGAAAGCGCGATAGGGGAAGTCGGTGCCCAGCATCAGCAAGGTGTCGCACTGCTCGATGGCATGATAGCCCGCATCGGTGCCAATCATTCCGGTCAGCCCCACCCAATAGGGGTTGTCGGACTCCATGACGTCGTGGCCTTTCAGGGCGTGCACGATGGGCGCCTTCAGCACTTTGGCAAGTTCCAGCAATTCGTCGCGTGCACCGGTGCAGCCGCTGCCGACAAAGATGGTCGGCTTCTTTGCCGCATTCAGGATCTCTGCAGCCTTGGCGATCCCTGCCTCGCACGGCGTGACTTCATACTCCGGCGTGAAGATCGGATGGGACATGGCTTCACTGGGTACGGGCAGGGCGGTCATGTCGCTGGGTATCTCGATCCGTGCAACGCCGGGGGCCGAAAGCGCGTTCTGGATGGCCTGCTGGATCAGACGGGGCATCTGTTCGGGTGAGGTGACCGTCTGCTGAAAGACGCAGACTTCCGAAAACACCTGCGTGAGGTTCACCTCCTGGAAGAACCCGGTGCCCGCGTCAGCCCGCGGCACCTGCCCGGTGATGGCCAGAACCGAGGCACCTTCCTTGTGAGCGTTGTAGAGGCCGTTGAGAAGATGCATCGCGCCGGGGCCGACCGTGCCGGCGCAGACCCCAAGCTTGCCGGTAATCTGACTGTAGGCCGTGGCGGCATAGGCTGCCGTTTCTTCATGGCGCACACCGATCCAGCGAAGACGCCCATCGCGGCGGATGGCATCTACCAGCGGATTCAAGGCATCACCCGTGACGCCGAAAATCTGCGTCACGCCAGCATCTATTAGGGTTTCAAGGATTTCTTCGCAGACGTTCCTGGTCATGGCGGCTTCCCGTTCGATAGCGTGTTCGGGTCCCGATGATGCGAGCCTGTCTGACCGTCAATGCTGACTCAAGCAGAATCCACCATGTGTTGTTTTGACAGAACAATCCTTCAGGCCGCCCTGTTCAACGTGTGTACGCTGGATGCCTTCGTAAACTCCAGCACGTCGTCTTCGATATGGGCGTACCGGATCAGTGTCTTGTCTTCGCCGAAGTCCTGGGTGTTGCGCCAGGGATTGCGGTCGCCCTGTTTGGGGAAGAGATGCATGCTGCGTTGCATGTAACCGGCCGGGAAATCGTCGATCCAGGGGCGGGCCGGCATGTTCTGGTCTTCCTCGCGCAGGCGTGGCGTGGCGATGGTGTTGCCGGTTTCATCCAGCCGGTTGATCAGGCGTGCCGCGTATTCCGAAGTCAGATCGGCGCGCAGAGTCCAACTCGCATTGATGTAACCGAAGGTCTGGATCAGGTTCGGCACGTCTGAAAGCATCATGCCCTTGTAGCTCCAGTGATCGGGCAGGTTGACCGGCTTGCCGTCCACACTGAGCGATACGCCATTCATGATCTGGAGCTGCAGCCCGGTCGCGCTGATGATGATGTCGGCCTTGAGCACTTCGCCGCTGGAGAGTTTCAGGCCGTCTTCAACAAAACTGTCGATCGTATCGGTGACAACGCTGGCGCTGCCGTCGTTGATGACGTCGAACAGGTCGTCATCGGGGATCAGGCACAGGCGCTGATCCCAGGGGAAGTAGCTCGGCGTGAAGTGCTTCTCGACATCGTATTGCGAGCCCAGAGCCTGCCTTACCAGCCCGATCAATTCGGCTTTGACGGTCTCTGGTTCGGTGCGCGTGCGATGATAGAAGTCGAGATCGTTTTTCACGTTCTTCCAGCGTGTCAGGGCGTAGGCAAGTTTGCTCGGAAGCCATTTGCGCAGGGTGTCGGCGATCTTGTCCCGACTGGGCCAGGAGACGACATAGGTGGGCGATCGCTGAACCATGGTGACGTGTGCGGCGCCGTTCTGCGCCATGGCCGGAACGATGGTCATGGCGGTGGCGCCGGACCCGATGACGATGACATTCTTGCCGTTGTAGTCCAGGTCCTGGGGCCATAACTGCGGATGGATCAGGGTGCCCTTGAAGCGGTCCATGCCGTCCCATTCCGGCCGATAGGGCTCGTCGTACTTGTAGTAGCCGCCGCACATCAGCAGCATGTTGCAGGTCATACGAACCGGCTGGCCGTCATGTTCGGCCTCCACGGTCCAGACTGCATCCTGGCTTGACCAGCTCGCCGATTTTACCTGATGCCCGAAGCGGACATGTTCGCGGATGTGATGTTCATCGGCAGTCTTGTTGACGTAGTTCAGAATTGAAGGGCCATCGGCGATTGCCTTGGCTTCTTCCCAGGGTTTGAAGATGAAGCCCAGGGTGTGCATGTCGCTGTCGGATCGGATGCCGGGATAACGGAAGAGGTCCCAGGTGCCACCGATCGCATCGCGTCCCTCCAGGATCGCATAGCTCTTTCCCGGGCACAGTGTCTTGAGGTGCCAGGCTGCACTGACGCCGGAGATTCCTGCGCCAACGATCACGACATCAACATGGTCCATGACTGCATTCCAAACGGGTGATTTGCCCGACAGTCTACATGGTGCACCAAGCCCGCCAAGGCCGGGATCGGAAGGGGAGGGCACCTGCAACGCTGACGTCAGATGATTTCATCCTCATCGAACATGTCTTCGAGCTGATTGGTCTGACTGTCGATGGTCGCGCTGGCATCGTCGCTGCGTTTGATCTTGGCAACGTGAAACAGGCCGTCGCCTTCGTTGACCACGGGCAGGTTGGTGCGCCCGATGACCAGGCCATCGATCTCAGTGACGATTTCGGTCTCGATCTCGCCGAATGGGTCCGCGACCACGCCAAGAATGTCCCCTTTGGAGACTTCTTCACCGGTTGTCTTGAACGTTCGCAGAAGTCCTCCTGCCGGCGCGCGAAGCCACGTGCTGGAGTTCGAAACAATCGAGGGCGCCTTGGGTTTGGGGGCACCCTGAGCAGAGACCATGCCCTGCTTGCGCATGACACGCAAAATCCCGGTCACGCCGGCACGCACGGCAAATTCGTCAAAGCGCAGGCCTTCTCCCGCCTCGTAAAGCAGGACGTCGACACCGCTCTGCTGTGCAGTCTGGCGGAGCGATCCGGCGCGAACCTTGGACGTCAGGATGAGGGGCGCCCCGAAGGCCTGTGCCAGTTCCATGGTATCGGGCTTGGAGGGGGAAACGCGGATCTGCGGCAGGTTGGTGCGATGAACTGCCGCCGAATGGAGATCAATTCCAAGATCACAGCGCTCAACAATCTCCGTCTTGAACAGATGCGCCAGCCTGCTCGCCAGCGAACCCTGCGGGCTGCCCGGAAACGAACGGTTTAGGTCACGGCGGTCGGGCAGGTAGCGCGAGTGGTTCATGAAGCCGAAGCTGTTCACGATGGGAATCGCCAGTAGCGTACCTTTCAGACGGTCCAGGCTTGCCGTGCGCAGCAGCCTTCTAACAATCTCCACACCGATGATCTCGTCACCGTGAACCGCAGCGCTGACGAACATGGTTGGCCCCGGTTGTCGTCCGTGCACGACATGCACCGACATGGTGACAGGCGTATGATCGGACAAGACGCTGACCGGCAGATTGATGGTTTCGCGGGCACCGGCAACAATCCGGCGCCCGCCGATGGCAAAGGAAGCTCTGATGGCCATCAACCCCTGCCTTTGGTCTTGGTCTTGCCGGGCTTGGCCTGCTTTTCGAGCAGGTCGATGATGCGACCGGCGACATCGATGCCGGTTGCCTTCTCGACGCCTTCCAGACCAGGGGAGGAGTTCACTTCCATCACCACGGGACCGTGGTTGGCGCGCAGCATGTCGACACCACAGACATTGAGGCCCATGGCCTTGGCAGCGCGCACCGCAGTGGCGCGTTCCATGGGTGTGATCTTGATCTGCTGGGCGCTGCCGCCGCGGTGCAGGTTGGAGCGGAACTCACCTTCCGCACCGGTGCGCTGCATGGCAGCCACGACCTTGCCGCCGACCACAAGGGCGCGGATGTCGGTGCCGCCGGCTTCCTTGATGAACTCCTGAACCAGAATGTTCACCTTGGCGCCGCGGAACGCCTCGATCACGGATTTGGCGGAACGATCCGTGTCAGCCAGCACGACACCAATGCCCTGCGTTCCCTCCAGCAACTTGATCACCAGTGGTGCGCCGCCAGCCAGTTCAAGAACTTCTTCGGTCTGATTAGGGTCGTGGGCGAAGGTTGTCACCGGAAGGCCAACCCCTTCGCGCGACAGGATTTGAAGTGAGCGAAGCTTGTCGCGCGAACGTCCGATCGCGACGGATTCGTTGAGCGGATAGATGCCCATCATCTCGAACTGACGCAGTACTGCCAGACCGTAGAAGGTCACCGATGCGCCGATACGCGGAATCACCGCATCGTACTTCGGCAGTTTGACGCCGTTGTAGTAAACCTCAGGCCGACGCGCAGCGATGTTCATGTAACAGCGCAGCGTGTTGATGATGTCGAGGGTATGGCCCCGCTCTTCGGCAACTTCCTTTAGCCGTTTGTGGGGAATACAGGTTCGGGTTTCTGGCCATCATGGCAATCTTCACGGGAAATCTCCTTGGATAGGGGTGCCGTTGGCACCCTGTGCAGCCCTCGCTCTTTGGTATCGGCAAGCTGTTAGGGGTGCTTGCCGTCGGCGTTGTCGGGCAGGATCACCGGGCATCCGGTGAGAAATGAACGGCCGGGATTGATCAGCAATCCCCGCCGGCGGATAGCGGTACGACCCAGGATCAGGTCGAAACCCATGTTCTCGCGGTCGGCCAGCGACAACTCAATGCGCCAATGCCGATTTCCCAGAACAAGCCGCGTTCTGATGACATACCGGTCTTCGGGTATGCCGCTTGTATTCTTGATCGGTCGTTCGTCAGCAATCGGCGCACGGCATACTCGGGCTTCACATTCTCCCGTCAAGGGAACGCGAAAGGCAATCCAGTCTTTGCCATCGCGTTCGAACGGTTCTAGGTCGACCGCGTGCAGCGCCGAGGTGCGCGCACCGCTATCGATCTTTGCCTTGATCGTCGGAATACCAAGACGGGGCAGGCCGACTTCTTCCTGCCATCCAATCTCGGTTTTCGTCCGAGCAACGCTCGTGAGATTCATGCGATGCAGTCCTCATTGGCTCGGCGATAGTTGAGAAAGGAATTGGTGGCGGTCACGACGTAGAAACTCTCCATATCAATGAGGATGAATCCGCGTTCCAGCATGGCGCGGGACAGGTCGCGGATGTCGTCCTCATACAATCTGCGTCTTCCGGCCAGACGCCGCACCAGCTTGGAAGCGATGCGATAGCGCCCCTTGGGCTTTCCGCCAAAGGGGTGTTCGTAGATTTCAACCAGACGGTCGGCAACCGCATCCGTTGATATGATGGCTGGTGACATGAAAACAAACTAAATAAACATGAATAATTTGTCTATGCAGATTTTCATCACTTTTTTATTGAACTTGATATCATAGTTTTCGAGTTTTCTGGCTGAATCGCCATACCAGAAGAAGCGATGCCGCGATCATGGCCACTGCCAGCCCGACCCAAATGCCCTGGCCGCCCAGGTCCAGTTTGAATCCCAGCAGCACGGCAACCGGCAGACCGATCCCCCAACTTGCCGCCAGCGCCATGACCATCGGGATCGCGGTGTCCTTCATGCCCTGAAGCGCGCCGCGGGCCGTGATCTGGATGGCATCGGCGATCATGAAAAAGGCTGCAACGGACAGGAGTGATGCCGCCAGACTTACGGTCGCGGCATTGCCTGGAACTTCGGGATCAAGGATGAGCCCTGCAATTTCTGTCCCGGCAAGCCAGAAGAGGCCGGCAGGAATGAGCGCGACAAGGCCTGACATGGCAATCACCGTCCAACCCGACAGCGCTGCACTCCGCGCCTGTCCGGCGCCGACTGCGCGTCCGACACGCACAGCACCAGCCTGTGCAAGGCCCACCGGAATCATGAAGATTACACCATAGCAAGTTGCCGTGACGCCATGGGCGGCCAACGCCTGGGTGCCCAACAGGCCCATCATCAGGGAGGTCGTCACGAACATGCCCATTTCCGCGACTTCGGTGACGGCAATGGGAAGGCCAACCCGGGCAATCTCCCGCATGGCGGCCCAATCGATCTTCCAGAACCGGCCCATCAACCGGTATCGGCGCAGCCGCCTGTCGCACATGACGTAGATCAGGAGCGCTGAAAACATGAAGAGATTGACCAGCGCACTGGCCACGCCGGCGCCGTCGAGCCCCATTTCCGGCGCGCCCAGGTTGCCGAACATCAGTGCGTAATCAAGCAAGGCGTTCAGGCCGATCCCCAGGATGGTCACCACAAGTACGGCTTGGGGTCGTGCGTGGGCAACCAGGAACTCGCTGAGCACGACGAGCCAGAGGCCCGGCAGCAAACCCCAGACCATGTGGCGCAGGTAGGATTGTCCGCTTGCGGCAATGGGTTCTTCCTGCCCCAAGCTGGTCAGTATGGTTCCCGAAAACCACGCGACCAGCCCCACCATGGCGGCCAGCAACAGGCACAGCCATGCCGCATTGCGCACCACGGGACGGATATGGCGGAAGCGGCGAGCGCCCAGGTGTTGCGCCATGATCGGCGTCGCGCCGGTCAGGGTGCCCATCACGAAGGCAACGAAGACCCAATAGAAATGGCCTGAAAGGGTGCCGGCTGCCAGAGCTTCCGGGCCGATCCAGCCCATCATGAAGACATCGGTGGTGACAATGGCCATATGGGCCAGTTGGGTCAGGGCAAGCGGGACCGCCAGATGCAGGATTGCAAGGACCTCACGACGCCAGGGCAGGGAAGTTACAGTGGGAAAGGACATTGTTGGTCATCCAACGCGCATGGAAATCTGAAGATGCGCTGGATCTGCCCGGGATCATGTCTGCGCGGTGGAATGAAAGACCGGGCGATCGGTCAGCCATTCGTATGACAATGCAGGGAGGGCAGGCGCATACCCGCGGAACCTTTCGGTTCTGCCGGTGGATCACACGGCAATCGGTTCCGTGGTCAGATGGTGCGCTTCAACATAAGCGGAGTCATAGGCGATGGGATGGAGGCCCGCAATGCGAAATGTCTGTGACAAGCGGGTGAAGGCTGCCTTCACATTGGTGTGACGGATGTTGGTCTGGACACGTCGAATTTGCTTTGCTGATGACTTCGTGATGCGGTCACTTCCGGCTGTCCTGTTGTAGCAGCATAACAACGTAATTGCGTGGGTTTGAATGATGGACAAGGCACGATCCGGCGTTTCCCGGCGAACACTTCTGATTGGCGGCTTCAGTCTGGTTCTGGCTGCGTCTGCCGGCCTGGCTATCGGGTATGGTCTGGAAGAGGCGAGCGTGGATGCAGACGTCGAGATCAACACGCTTTCCAGTGATGTTGCGATCAAGGGCCATGATCCCGTCGCCTACTTCCTTGAAGGGCGCCCTGTCATGGGGGATCCCACCTATCAGACCGAACACGCAGGCGGGCTCTATCAGTTCTCTTCTGCCGAGAATCTGGCCCGTTTCGAACAGGACCCGGAAGCGTTCATTCCCGCCTATGGCGGATACTGTTCCTATGGCGTGCGCGTGGGTATGAAGTACGACATCGACCCCCAGGCCTTCGAGATTGTTGATGGCAAACTGTATCTGCAACTCGATCCGGGCACGCGGCACATCTGGCTGCAGGACACTTATGAGAACATCATGATTGCCGATCAGATCTGGCGCGATATCAGCCCGATCAAACCGGAGAATCTGCCGCTTTCAATGTAACGTCTGATGATGGACCCGGGGCATCGGGCTCCGGCAAGGCGTTATGGCCGAATAGCGGGGATTTCCTGCACGCGGCTCCGGGGGAACGAGACCACGACGCGCGTTCCCTTTCCCTGCTTGCTCATCAGTTTGAACGTGCCGCCATGAAGCTCGACAAGACCGCGTGCCAGCGGCAATCCCAGGCCGGTGCCTGAAAGGTTCGTGTCCCGCTGGCCGGCAACCTGTTCAAAAGGTTCGAGAACCCGCTCCATATCCTCTGGTGCAATGCCGATGCCGGTGTCGGAAATGGCAAGGTTGAGACCGCGATTTCGGTTTCGTGTCACCGCGACAAAGATACTTCCGCCACGGGGGGTGAACTTGATGGCGTTCGACAGCAGATTGAGCAGGATCTGCCGGACCTTCTGAGCATCCGCCACGAGAAGTAGGTTGTCATTGTGGGGTGTCAGCTTGATATCGATTCCCGCGCTGTGGGCCAGGTTCCGCACCATGTCGATGACGGACTCCATCAGTTCGTTGACGACGATTTTGGTCTCGAACAGCTCAGAGCGTCCGGCTTCAATCTTGGAGAGATCGAGCAGGTCGTTGATCAAGGCAAGCAGGTGTTCACTGCTGCTGAGGATATCGCTGACATACTCCCGGCGTTTCTGGGGATTGTCCTCCAGATGCGGCATTTCTAGCAGCTGGCTGAAACCGATGATGGCGTTCAGCGGCGTGCGCAGTTCGTGGGACATGTTCGCAAGGAAGTTGCTCTTTGCCATGCTGGCGGCTTCGGCAGCGTCTCGCGCTTCGGCCAGATCCCTTGTTCTCTGCTCGACGCGCCGTTCCAGGTTGGTACGGGCCTCTTCGAGAGCATGTTCAAAGGCCTCCTGTCGGTCGCGCATGTTGTTGAATGCTGCTGCGACAGCGCCGATATCGTCATGGCTGTTCCAGGCCACACGCGCATCGCCGACACCCCGTTCCGTGCGGTCGATGACCGTGATCATTTCGCGAATTGGCCGCCCGATGAACCGGCGGTGAATGACAAAGCTGACTCCCAAAAGGATTGCCAGCAGAGCAATCCCGAAGCCGGTTGTGATGACCAGAAGCCGCCTTGCCTCCTTGATCCGGTGGATGTCGGTCATCTCGACAATCAGGGTCCCGACATTCGTGATGCCGTTGAGGTCGCTCACGCGCAAAGGGCGCTCGGCGATCATCGTGTCGGTGCCGGCATTCGTGCGACCCAGGCGTGCGATATCGTTGCCGCGATCATCGATGACGGCGATATGCACAATGTCGGGATCACTCATGGCCGAAGCCAGGAGCAGCTCGACCTGGCGGATGTTGTTGTTGCTGACGGGATCAACCAGCAGGATCGAGTGATTGGCCGCAACCCGGTCCAGCTTCGCGTTCAGGGCTTCATGGACCGTGGAACGATCAAGAAGATCCTTGGTCACCACGAACATGACCAGCACCAGAGTGGCCGTTGCAATGCAGGACAGGAAGAACCATGCCTGAACGCTTCTGATGATCGGCAGCCTGATCGGATTCAGTGATGCGCGCTTGCTCGAGGCTGTTTGATGGTTGTCCAAACGGCAGGTCTCAACGTTGCTGCATAAACGAAACGCGCTGACATCAGCGTGATTTTAGCAAACACTTTTGGTTGCAACCAGTGGACCTGATTGCGCGCAATCGGTCCTTGGCGTATCGGGGATGCGTCGTGATAGGTTGCTGCCATGAACAAGCCGGAAAAGCATCACGCGCCGATGGGTGCCGTGAATCTGATCAGGAACTGCCTGAGCGCCCGTTCCGGTCAGACTTTGCTGATTGTGGGCGAAGAAGGACCCGAGGCCTTTTTCGACCGGGTGCTGTGTGACCAGGTTGCCAGGGTGGCAGAAGAACAGGGCATCGATGCGCAGGTCGTGATCGCCCCGGTGACCAACACCGCCTCGGAGATTCCATCAGGCCTTGCCGCAGCCATTGCACAGGCTGACCACACGGTGTTTTTTGCCCGCATGGCCGATCAGATCCGGTTTCTTGGCATTGAAGGCGCGCGTTCCATGTTCGCCTGTTATGTCCTGGAACCTGATCTCATGGACGACCCCTTTACTGGGGTTGATCACCGGTTTTTCCAGGGCGTTCACGACCTTCTTGTCGCGCGGATCGAGCAATCCGGGACGTTCCGTATTCAATGCCCCGACGGCACCGATCTGACGGGCACCACCCGGCTTTCGCCTGACGACGGTGGACTTGGAGAGTTTGCAGTCAAACCGTTCCCGATCGTTATCTTCCCGCCGGTTTCTGCATCGGGGATGTCGGGGCAGATCGCGCTGGTTCATCCGCTGACATCATCATCGACCAACCTCTATAAGGACAGTGTGTTCGTGCCACGCAGCCCTGTCATGGCAACCGTCGAGAATGGCAGACTGGTCGGCTTTGAGGGGGAGGCCGAGGAAGCGGCCCGGATGTCGGCACATTTCAGGCGGGTTGGCGCCATGACGGGGGGTGATCCTTTTGCGATCAATTCGTGGCACACAGGCATCAATCCTCTGACCCGATGCGCGTTCGATCCGCTGTCGGACGCTGAACGTTGGGGTACGGCGGCCTTCGGGTCGCCGCGCTGCACACATTTCCATGCCTGCGGTCCCGAACCCGGAGATATCGCCATCAACCTGTTCGATGCCACCATCACGTTTGATGATGTGACGCTTTGGCAGGATGGCCGTTTCGTCTTCATGGAGCGGCCAGAGGTACGCGCCTTGCTGGAAACGTACCCCGGCAGCGATGCTGCCTGGGACATGCGTTGGGACATTGGCGTTGCACAGCGAAACGCTGCCTGATACGCCCGGAGAAAGGGAGAGCTGCCATGAGTGAAACGAAGTTCGCGAGCCAGGGTGACCTTGAGGTCAAGAAGGTCAGCTTCTCGAAGCTGTCTGATCACGCTTATGCCTATACGGCCGAAGGCGATCCCAATTCAGGCATCGTCGTTGGCGATGACGGGGTCATGGTAATTGATACCCAGGCAACGCCGGCCATGGCGCAGGATGTCATCGACCGCGTGCGTGAAGTCACCGACAAGCCGATCAAGTATGTCGTGCTGACGCATTATCATGCGGTGCGTGTGCTTGGCGCCTCGGCTTATGGGGCAGAACACATCATCGCCAGCCAGGGCACCTGGGACCTGATTGTCGAGCGTGGACAGCAGGATATGGATTCAGAAATCCAGCGGTTCCCGCGTCTGTTCCAGGGTGTCGAGACCGTGCCCGGCCTGACCTGGCCCACCATGGTGTTCGAGAATGCCATGACGCTGTGGATGGGCGACCTCGAGGTGCGCATAGCCCATCTGGGCAGGGGCCATACCAAGGGCGATACCGTAGTCTGGCTGCCCGGTGACAAGGTGCTCTTCAGCGGTGACCTCGTCGAATACGGCGCGACTCCCTATACCGGCGATGCCTATCTGACGGACTGGCCGGCAACCCTTGATGCGCTGGAAGCGCTGGAACCTGCCGCGATCGTGCCGGGCAGGGGCGATGCGCTGATGACCCCCGATCAGGTAAGCGATGGTCTCTCGGGCACGCGCGCCTTCATCACCGACCTCCTGAATGCCGCCAAGCATGGCGTCGCCGAAGGTCACGACCTCAATCGCGTGTTCAAGGACAGCCATGCCGCAATGACACCGAAATACGGCGACTGGGTGATCTATGAACACTGCATGCCGTTTGATGTCAGCCGCGCGTTTGATGAGGCCCAGGGAATCCGTGATCCCCGTATCTGGACAGCTGAGCGCGATATCGAGATGTGGAAGACGCTGCAGGGGTAGAGCCACTTGGCTAAGAGCTTCGCCTACGAGACCTACCCATACCTGCGTTCGCCCGATCAGGACGCGCGCGAACCCGTGCATCATCCCGTGGTGGTCGTGGGGGGCGGGCTTGTCGGTCTGGCCTTTGCCGTCGATATGGCGCTCCATGGTGTTCCGGTTGTGGTGCTGGACGACAACAATCAGGTCAGCACCGGTTCACGTTCCATCTGTGTCGCCAAACGTTCGCTGGAAATCTTCGACCGTCTGGGTATCGGCGGCCGCTGCGTCGAGAAGGGCGTCACCTGGAACAAGGGCAAGGTCCTGCGTGGCGATACGCTGCTCTACGCCTTCGAT